>JBBRHH010000052.1:0-17452 GCA_038222915.1 Tepidisphaerales bacterium | reverse complement strand
CCACGATCGAGCCCTTTTTCCGTACGGCCGAAGCATTGGGCAGTGCCGCGGCCAACCGTCTCATCGAGAGACTTGCCCACGTCGATTACCAGTCGAAAACAGGCGTTGGCGACATGGCTGGCAACGTCGAACGGTTCCTGCTCTCCGTGGCAGCCGAGCAGGCCGTTCAGTAATTAGAGTTCATCGGAACGATCAAACTCAACTATAGCATTGGTGAGCCCGCCCGCTTCCGATTATAGCAGTAGTTATTGGACCCCAACTATAGTTTCATCGAGCGCGCGGCTGAAGTTCCTGCGGAACTGCTTTGGAACCACTCAATAGTTGAAGCAGCCGATCCTTGATCTGAGCCGCTTTGAGGCGGGGCGTAATCACTTCAATGGATCGCAACCGGGTGGACGTGCTCAGCATGAACCCCGCTTGCGGGAGAATCTCCGTCCACCGTTCATCATCGAGGTCGTGCGTGTCCAGCAACGGATTTACGAGCTCTTCGGGGATGCCGATCAACCGCATCCGCACCGACCGCTCCAGGCCGATCGCAGCATCCATGCAGATCGACCCGATCCGATGCGGCAGCAATTGGAACCGCACGCTGCCGGTCGTCTCGTCGGGATCGAAATTGAGCTTGTCGACTCGTGCAATGCTGTATCGGCCGTAGCCGTGCGTCTCCGTCAGATGGGCAAAGCCGCCGATCAGCTCACCTGAACGCATAGCGCCATCGAGGCGGATGACCACTTCTTCGCCCCGCTCACGAACGGCGTTTAGAACAATGGGGATGAGTTGGCGAACCTGCTGCTGGCGGAACTCGAAGTGAAGCGGTTGGGTCTGCTCATCGCGCGATAGCACGAGGATTTCATAGGCATTGTTGTCGGCAGGCCACCTGAACTGGATGGGACCGGTGAGCCCATGTATAGGCCATCCCGACGCCTGCTCGGCCTGTGCCACTTCGATTTGATTGATACGAACGATCATGCGAGTCTTTCGCCCGCATTCCTCCCGACGCTCCTCCAGCCCGCAAATTCAATACTAACTCATCGCCGGCGCAGCGACCAATTGAAAACTCGCTCCCGGCAACGCCAGCACATTGGCAATGGCGCCCACGGCCAGCGGCCCGCTCACCAGGTCGTACACCGTTTCATCGCCAGGGAGTTCCACGACAATCGACGTTCCAGCCTGAACAACCATGACTTGTTTGTCGAGATATCGAATCCGGCCTTGAATGGTCTTGGGCGGTCCGAAGATCGGGGCAATGAAATTACCGCCGCTGGGGACGGTCCAGATCTTCTTGGCGACCACGTGGATCAACCCTTCGATGCGCTCATCCAAGGGCCCACTGTAAGAACTTCCGCCGGGCGTCAGGTGAACCTGGTAGTTGGTGTTGAGTGGAAGGAAAACGATCTGGCCATTGGCCATGACCTCCCTCACTCTGCCGCGCGCCGGAAAATCACTCACACTGGCCATAAGTCTCCTATGATACGTGGGGTCAATATAGGGGACAGCGGCCAAAAGAAAAGCACCGGTCGGTCAAGGCTTGGCCGGCAGGGCTGCGTCAACCGCGGCGACATTCAGATTCGCCCGCGAATACGTTCGTCCCTTCCAGACGTTGCCTCGCCCGAAATGATGCCGCCAGAAAGACGATGCGCCGATCAAGCAGTATAGTCCTGAGCTGACCGGCGTCAGAAAACTCTGCCACGGTGCGAGACGCAGATGCCGCACCACCCGCGCCCGGACGATCGACATCGAGATCAGGATCACAGCGCTCAAAGTGACCGCTGTCCGCGATTGCCAGGTTGGATGCCGCAACGCGATGACAAGCGCCAGAACGAAGTAAAACGGTGGAAGCACCATGCCGATGGTCGCCCAGACCAGCCCGATCCAGAACCGGCTTGGGCGGTATTGAACCGTCGCGTAGACGTTCTTAGCGAGTCCTTCCCAGAGATCGTCAAATCCCTCGTACATGCGCGTCGACACGAGGTCGCGCGTGAGCCGGCAGTGAATCCTCGCGCCCGACTCCTTGAGCTTCTTCGCCAGATTCACGTCCTCGATCATTTCGTTCTTGACGGCCTCGTGGCCGCCAATCCGCTCATACGCGTCTCGCTTGATCAGTATGAATCCTCCCGCCGCCAGTGCCATCGGGCTCTTCGGATCGTTGGCTTGTGGCGTCGGATAAACCATCGCCAGACCTGAAAGGAAACCGGCCAGGCCAATTTCTTCAATGAGCGATCCAAATACCATCTGTGGAAAGACGCTGACCATGTCGAGGCTGGAGTCCTCCAGAAATCGCACGGCTGTCTTCACTGCTCGTGGATGAAAAGCGCAGTCCGCGTCGGTAAAAAGCAACAGGTCGGTCGTGGCCGCCAGAACGCCCTGCTTCACCGCCCAAGGCTTGCCACACCACCCGTCCGGGCGAAGTGCGCCTGGAACAACTTCAAGGTTGGTGTGCGCGGCGCGAAGGCTGGCGAGGACCGCCGATGAGTCGTCCTCGCTTTGATCGTCAATGACGATCACGCGCACGTCGGGATAGTCCTGTGTACAGATCGTGGGAATCGTGGTCGGCAGCATGGCCGCTTCATTGCGGGCGGGAATAACCACGGTGACGGCCGGCCAGGCGCGCAACTCGCCCGGCCTTGCATCTTCCGCATCCAGCCGCGTGGCAAAGGTGCCGCGGTGGCGCGGGCTGATCACCAGGAACAACCAGAACGCAGCCGACAGGGTGAGAATGACGAGAAGTGCCGTCATCGTCGCGGTCCGATCGCCTTATTGCTGGCCGACTTCAAGACGAACGTACTTCTCGAGCTTGACGCCCTTCTCCTGAAGGAGCTGGGTGATCGTTCCCTTGAACTTGCTGGCGTTGAAGAAATCCTGGTCGAGGAGGGTTTGCTCCTTGAAGAACGAGTTGAGCTTTCCTTCGGCGATCTTCTCAGCGATGTTCTGCGGCTTGCCGGTCGCTTTGGCCTGCTCAACCGCGATCTCCCGCTCCTTGGCAACCAGCTCCGGGGCAATCGCATTGCGATCCAATGCCAGCGGCTTCGCAAAGGCGATATGTCCGCCCAGATCGGTGATCAGCTCATCCGAAGGATTGCCGGTAAACGACAGCACAACGCCGATCTTGCCGGTGATCGCGTAGATGTAGAGCCCGGACTTGCCATTGGCGCTGGTCAGGGCCGCGGTTCGGCCAATCCGCACGTTCTCACCGGTTTGCTGAGACACCTGCGTCGCCTCGGCAACGACGACCGCCGCCGCGTCGGCCGATGGATTTGCCGCCAACGCCTGCGCCGCCTTGACGCCCAGCGCCGTCACCGGCTCGCTCTTGGCGGTGAAGTCGGTATTGCAATTCACCTCAACGATCGTGGCCGTCTTCCCGTCGGCGCTCACCGCGCCGAGGATGCGACCTTCGGTCGCGGCCCGTTCGGTGAGCGATGCCTTCACGCCCTTCTTGCGAAGGTTATCGACGGCGGTGGCCAGATCGCCACCGGCCTCGGTGAGCGCCTTCTTGCATTCCATCATTCCAAGGCCGGTCTTGGCCCGAAGTTCGTTGACGAGTTTTGCGCTAATGTCTGCCATGTTGGTTCTCCAGTGATATCCGATCTTCCGCTTTGTGTAGTTACTCGAATTGTTGAGACAGTGCAGGGGCGGTTTTTGGAAAACCGCCCCTGCCGATCGATATTGTTGTTTGCAGGTCGGCTCGTTTATGCCGTCGGTGCGGCAACAGTTTCCTGAGCCGGCTCAAGCGGAGCCTCCGCGGGAGCGGCCGGCGGCGCCGGCTGTTCCGACGCCGGAAGTTCGGACGTCTGAGCGTCTTCGGCCTTGAACTGTGCACGAGTTGAGCGGCGGCGAGCGCCGGCCGGACCTTGCGAATCGTCAGGCTTGTCCTGGCGCGTGGTTTTGCCTTCCAGGATCGAGTCGGCCATCTCGCCGAGAATAATCTCGACGGCGCGCATCGCGTCGTCGTTGCCCGGGATCGGGAGATCGATCAAATCCGGATCGGAATCGGTGTCGATCAACGCAATGGTGGTCACGCCCAGCTTGCGGGCTTCCTTCACGGCGATGTGCTCGCGGCGGGTGTCCACAATGAACATGATCCCAGGCATCTGGGTCATCTTGCGGATACCACCCAGGTTGGCCTGGATTTTGTCCATCTCGCGCTTCAGCGTAGACTTCATCTTTTTTGAATATGTTTCGATCTGGCCGGTCTCCCAGAGCTTTTCGAGCTCTTCGAGACGGTTCAATCGTGCGCGAATGGTGCGGAAGTTGGTCAGTGTGCCACCCAGCCAGCGCTCGGCGACATAGTGCATGCCGGCCCGCTGTGCTTCCTGCTCGACGGCATGGCGCGCCTGGCGCTTGGTGCCGACAAACAGCACGTCCTTGCCCGACGCCACAGTGTTTTGAATGAGCTTCTTGGCTCGAAGAATGCCCTTTACGGTTTCGCGCACATCGATGATGTGAATCATGTTGCGCTTGCCGTGGATGTAGGGTTCCATCTTCGGATTCCAGCGGCTTACGCGGTGACCGAAATGTACGCCTGCATCGACGAGCGCTTTGACGAGTTCTGCCTGAGTCTGTGCCATACGCGGTATCTCCAATGTCCGGCGTGGTTATGCCGGTCAGCCAAAGCAAAATCAGGCGGCCAAGACGCCAGTCATTCGCCAAAAGGCTTAAAGCTTTGCGGGAAGATGTAAAAACAAAAACCCACTCCGAAACGCGCGAGCGGCGTAAGCCGCAAGCACCGGAGCGGGAGGCCCCTGGCAGGCCAAGCCCATAAGATTAGCCAAGGGTATTAGTTAATGCAAGCCAACAACGTCGTCGGGGAAGTGGGAAGGTGAAGCATGGGCGTCACGTCCAGGATGATTGCTACAATTCCGTGTACTTCCGTGCACTCCCCTTCGACTTATGCACCGGATACTTCTGCGCATTCTTCTTCATCTTTTCCCGGTACGCCTCCGCCAGATCGATCTGGTAGTCATTGGCCAAAAGAAGGGCATTAATATACTTGACGCACTCCCCCTATAGGTGTATAATTCGGGCATGAACGCTAACGATAAGAACGCGACGCCGATCAAGAATCCCGAAACGCTGGTGGAAGCAGTCAAGTTGTTCGCCAATGAGGATACCGCGCTTCGGTTCATGGTGTCACTACGCTGGCCGGAACAAGTCTGCTGCCCGCGTTGCGGATCGGTTCGGGTGCGGTTCATCGGAACGCGGAGTGTCTGGGAATGCCGCGAGACTCACCCCGGCAAGCGGTTCTCCATCAAAACCGGAACGATCATGGAGGACAGCCCGCTGCCCCTTAGCACTTGGCTTGTCGCGATCTGGCTTGAAGCGAACGCGAAAAACTCCATCAGCAGTTATGAGGTTATGCGGTCGCTTGGCGTCACACAGAAAACCGGATGGTTCATGCAGCAGCGTATCCGGCTCGCCATGCAGAACGGCGACTTTTTTAAAAAGCTGACGGGCGAGGTTGAAGTTGACGAGACGTTCATCGGTGGCAAGGCTCGCAACATGCACGCTGGACGCCGCAAAGCCAAAGGTCGCGGAGCGGCGGGAAAAGCGGTTGTTATGGGACTGCTCGAAAGACATGGAGAGGTTCGTACCCTCGTGGTCGATAACACCAAACGTCGTACGTTGCTTCCGCACGTTCACACGCACGTCGAAAAGGGCGCGCAGGTGTTCACGGATGCATTGGCGTCCTATTCTGGCCTTAGTCCGTCGTATGTTCATCAGGTGATCGACCATGCGGAATGCTACGTCAAGGGAAACGTCCACACGAACGGAATGGAGAACTTTTGGAGCCTTTTCAAACGGTGCATCAAGGGAACGCACATTTCCGTGGAACCGTTCCACCTGTTTCGCTATCTTGATGCGGAGTCGTTCCGTTTCAACAACCGGAAGACTGACGATGGGAATCGGTTCTTGAAAGTCCTTTCGCAAACGACCGGCAAGCGGCTAACGTATAAAGGACTGATCGGCGAGAGCCAGCCGGAGTCGGTTTCATGAAACGTCAACTACGAGGTAAGCGACCGCCCAAAAAGCGGAAGGAATAATTTTCTGTCGCATGAGCAATGTCGCCCTAAAGCAGAACGTGATCCAGTGGGCTATGGACCGATCCAATCAATCGGTGGATGATCTTTTGTCTAAATTCCCAAAGATTAAAGAATGGGTTAGCGGTCAAAGTCATCCAACTTTAAAACAAGTCGAAAATCTTGCCCGAGCGACATTGACCCCATTGGGCATGCTTTTTTTAGACGAGCCGCCGGTTGATACTTTACCCGTTCCGCTTTTCAGAACGCTTAGCGATGCCCCCATTTTGGAACCGAGTCCCAATTTGGTCGAGACGTTTCAGCTAATGGAGCGTCGTCAGGCTTGGATGCGAGAATATCTGATCGAAGAGGGCGAAGACCCTGTTGCTTTCGTGAGGTCATCTCTGATTACTGAAACGGTTGCGGTGGTTGCCCAGCGCATAAGAGATACGCTTGGTTTTTCGGAGAACTGGGCGACAAGTCACGCAACCTGGACCGAAGCACTTCGGGCACTCCGGGAGGCAACAGAGGCATCCGGCGTGTTGGTTGTCGTCAACGGCATTGTTGGTAACAACACATCTCGAAAACTGAACGTGGAGGAGTTTCGTGGTTTTGTTCTTGTGGACGAGTACGCGCCGCTTGTGTTTATCAACGGCGCAGATGGCAAAGCTGCGCAGATGTTTACTCTCGCTCATGAGATTGCACATGTCTTTTTTGGCCTTAGTGCAGTGTTTGATCTCGCCCAGCTTGCATCATCGCAAGACGCAACAGAGACGGCCTGCAATAAGGTAGCCGCAGAATTTCTCGTTCCAGAAAATTCTCTTCGAAGTGCTTGGAACTCGGTTAAGGATAAAGAGGATCGGTATCAGCTATTGGCCAAGCAGTTCAAGGTGAGTGAACTTGTTGCCGCGCGACGAGCATTGGACCTGCGGCTCTCCGACCAAGATGAGTTTAGGCATTTCTATGGACAATATGAAAAAGGCGAGCTGAAAAAACCAGCAGCAAAAGGCGGAGATTTTTATGCGTCTCAGGCGTTTAAAGTGGGCAACCGATTCGCCACCGCCGTGGTGCGGGCCGTCCATGAGGGCAAACTGCTGTATTCCGAGGCATATGCCTTGACTGGCATGTATGGCAAGACCTTTGAAACGTTCTCTGAGTCATACAGTTATTAGGGAAGCATCGTGGAGAATTATCTTTTAGACGCGAACGTCTATATTCAGGCCTACCGTGACTACTATGGCTTTGATATAGCGCCGGGATTTTGGAAGTGTCTGAAAAATCATTCGGACAGCCGCCAGATTCGAAGCATTGATCGCATAAAAGATGAATTAAAAAAGGGGAAGGACGATCTTTGGACCTGGGCAAATGAAACTTACGGGGCAGCCTTTTTAAGCACAGACACGCCGGAAGTAACCGCCGCTTTTACAAAGGTGATGAACTGGGCGCAAAAACAGCCGCAATTCACGGCCGCCGCCAAAGCGGAGTTCGCGTCCTGTGCCGACGGCTGGCTAGTTGCTTGCGCGATGGTTGCGGGCTTTACGGTTGTAACCTTTGAAACTTTTGATGCCGCGATTAAGCGGCGCGTCAAGATTCCCAACGCCTGCCGTCATTTTGGCGTACCGATCACTAATACATTTACGATGCTTCGAAATATTGGCGCAAGATTAGAGTAAGGACTATGACACCAGCACCCACAAATCAGCCTTCAGATTTTGACCGCTTCCAATCCCTCACTCATCGCATCCTCACGACGCCGAAATCAGAACTAGTGAAGGATGAACCGAAGGGGAAAAAGCCAGCGACAAAGAAGCGAAAATGATCCCAAATAACACATACGCCCAGACGTTCTGGATCGCAGTCGCCGCGCTCGTATTATCGTTGGTCGCCGTTGTGCTGACCGTCTTGCCGATGAGCGGGCGGGAGTATGAAATCCTCCCCAATCACAGTGCTGTCGACGGAATATGGGCGGTGAATCGCCGAAGTGGGAAGGTGCTCTTTATACCGCCACTCAATTCAAAGACGGCTAACCTGAAAGAACTGGATAATTAGGGGCGATCTTTAAGGGGAGTGCAACAAGTATATTATTGCCAAAAGAAGCAGCCACCCCAGGATATCCGCCAGCTCATCTGAAAATTCCGTCCGCTTCTCCTCCAGATGCTTCTTCAAGTCCGGCCCATTCTTCCAGTGCACCATCTCCAAAAGCTCGGCCGCCTCCAGGGTGATTCCGATGGCCATATCCTTTGGATTGTGAAACTGCTCCCAATCCCGTTCCTCACGAAATTTCACGATCAGCTCGCGAAGCTCATCCAAAGTTGTCTCTTTCAACTGGCCTCCTAAACCGGTTCCAACGCGACCCAAGAGTTTAACCGCGAACGTCGCCGACGGTTACACTTCCAGATCGGTAATCCATGACCCTCCTCGACCTCCACAACTTTCACAATAACGGATTCCTGATCCTCCCCGTCCTGCTCGACCCATCGACAGTCGACACGATGCTTGACGCACTCGCCAACACGCCGGATCTCACCTCCGCCTACGGTGCCCGTGATTTATTGCGCCGAGTCCCCCTGCTCCGCGAAATCGCCAGCTCAACGCCCATTCGCAACGTAATAGAGCAAGTGCTCTCCCCCACCGCCTTCCCAGTCCGCGGCCTCCTCTTCGACAAAACCCTCGAAGCCAACTGGAAAGTCCCGTGGCATCAGGACCTGACCATCGCAGTTCGCGAACGCCGCGAAATACCCGGCTTTGGCCCCTGGTCCATCAAGTCTGGAATCCCCCATGTGCAACCACCAACCGAGATTCTTCAGAGCATGGCCACCCTCCGCATCCACCTCGACAACTGCGACGAATCCAACGGCCCGCTTCATGTCCTCCCCGGCGCGCACGCCTATGGAATTCTGGCAAGCGAAGAAATCGCCAAACACCGACAAACCACCAAGCCCATGACCTGCCCTATCCCGCGCGGCGGCGCACTTCTCATGCGGCCACTGCTACCGCACGCTTCCTCATCGGCAGCGTCGCCCAACCATCGCCGCGTAGTCCACATCGAATTTGCTGACACGCAACTCCCCGGCGGATTACAATGGGAGGAAGCGTGATGCCCGAAGTACTTGACTATCATCGCCCCGCTCCAGTTCAGCGCACGCTGCCGCAATACTCACTCAGCGCGTTCATTTCATTGGCGTGCGCCTCAGCGGCCACAATCAGCTTCTCCATGGCGGTTGCGCATCGCCTCACACAAGATCCACCGCCGTCAGAATGGTCGACGGCGGTCGTGGGCTGGGCGTTCGTTGGGCTCGTCTTCGGATGTATAGCGGCTGTCGTTCCACACAAAAAGAGGACATTCGCACGCGCGGGAATGCTCATCAACACCCTGCTTATTATTGGCGGGATACCTGACCGCTGGAGTTCTGCAATAGGGCCACCCCTTCAACGGGCCTCCTTCGCCATCCCAGCGCGTCGAGGGAGTTTGAACTCACCACTGAATCGGGCCAATGGACTGGTGGATTTCAGCCCGCAACGCCGGCGGGAGCTATTACGTTGCTGTCGCCGTACCAGGCGCTCAGGGGGCTTGCCCGGCCGCAGTCGCCGCAGTTGACCGACTGGGCTCTTGCGCCGCAGCCGAGGCAGTTTCCGCCGAGGGCGAAGATGTCGAGAGGTCGGCCGCAGGTGCAGCGCCAGTATTCGCCGATGGGGGCGGATTCGTGGCAGGAGGGGCACCGGACATGGGAACGGCGCGGGAGGTTTTGGATGACCCGGAGAGCCCTGGCCTGCTGGAAGCCGCGCCAGGCCTGCGAGCCCGCGAAGAAGGCCATGATTCCGAGCCAGATGGAGCGATCCAACACCGCCAGTATCACCAGGCCCACGGCTCCAACGAGGCCGATGATGCTTGCGACGGACAGGCTGCGGGCCTTGCCGATGACGAACCAAAGAAGGGAGCGGAGGATCTGGCCGCCGTCGAGCGGGTAGATCGGGAGCATGTTGAAGAACAGGAGGGCAAAGTTGATGCGCTTCATCATGTAGATGAACTTGGTGGCGTCTTCGCTGATCAATTCCTTCTGATACAGTTGGAATGCAGAGTGGGTGGCGAAGTAGAAGACGGGGATGAGCAGCACGTTGACCAGCGGTCCGGCGGCGATGCTCCAGAGCATGGCCCCCGGCCGGGCGGGTGGATCGACGTAGGCGACGCCGCCCAGCGGCCAGATGACGATGCGATCGGCGCGGCCGCCGACCGAACGGCATGCCAGGGCGTGGCCGAACTCATGCATGAGCACGATGCCGAACAGCGAGAGCAATTCGGCGATGCTCCAGAGGATCGAGTCGTATTCCTTGCTGCCGGCCTGGATCAGGTAGACCGCGACGATGATCCAGAGAGGGTCCAGCGACACCTGAATGCCGAACAACTTGAAAAGCTTGTAGCCCGACTGACGGTTGAACATGGTGTATTATTAGCGCGCCACGCGGGGATTTCCCAGGGCGGGTGGACGGATTGGGCGCAGCAAAATGGGCCGTCCCCTCCGGGGCCGGCCCAAGCGCGTCCTTGCGATTTCTCAGTACCTTCCTAACCCTGTCCGAGCCACTACTGATTCAATACACAACGGCCATCGAGTCTTCGATCGCTTCGATGACCTGCCGCACGTGGAACGGCTTCTTCAGAAATTCATCAAATCCATCGGCCATCAACCCCTTGGCCTCTTCATCGGTCATTTTGCCACTCATGGCGATGAGCTTAGTCAATTGGAGATCGGGATTCGCCTTGACCTGCTTGGCAACAATCCGGCCGTCGATGTCGGAGAGGTGCATATCGAGCAGGATGACGTGAGGACGGAAGCGCTCGGCGGTAATGCCGGCTTCGAACCCGCCCTTGGCGACTTCAACTTCGTATTTCGCCTCGCCCTCGAGAATTTTTTCGAGGACTTCGACGATGTCCTGTTCGTCATCGACGATGAGGACGCGGACGGCGCCGGTCATGAGGCCGTTGAGGGGCATGCCGTGTTGCTTCATGAAACGAATGAGCTGATTGAGGGGAATGCGCCGGTCCTTGCTGCCGGGGATGCGATAGCCGCGCAGCGCGCCGGAGTCGAACCATTTGCTTACGGTGCGTGGGGCAACGTTGCAGATTTTCGCGACTTCTCCAGTCGTTAACACATCTTTCACTTTGGTGCTCATCACAATATTCTCCCTCTCCGTGGCCAAAAAGGCCGATAAACTTCTGCGCCCTCGCTTGCGCATTTCGTCGATTATTCCGTCAACTCCATCTATATCGACCCGCCGGACAGGAGCTTTAACCCGCTTGTGCAGTTTCTGCCGAAGGGCATCCAAGTGTTGTGACGGCTGGAATTATCAGACAGTTGACAGGCGCTTGGAGCCCGTCAGAATCGCGGCCAATGCATGTCCTGTACGTTCATCAAAACTTCCCTGCGCAGTTCGGGCACATCGCGCGGCACCTGGTCAAAAACCTGGGCTGGCAGTGCACTTTCGTCAGCCAGACGCCTCCAGGCCGGTTCGAGGGGATCGAGAAGATTCAGTACAAGCTCGCTGGCGGGGCGACTAAACAGAATCATTTCTGCACGCGGACGTTCGAGAACGCGGTGTGGCACACCGACGGGGTGTATCAGGCGCTCAAGGGAAGGTCCGATATCAAACCTGATTTGATCGTGGGGCACAGTGGGTTTGGGAGCACGCTTTTTCTTCGGGAGCTGTATGGCGACACGCCAATCGTAAACTTTTTTGAGTTTTATTATCGGGCGCACGACGCCGACAGCGACATCGATTTTCGGCAGGATCTGGGGTGGACGACGCCGGAGGAGAACTATCTGCGCTCGCACTGCCGCAATGCGATGATTCTGCTGGATCTGCAGAATTGCAACGCAGCGTACACCCCTACCGCGTTTCAGAGGTCGCGATTCCCGGCGGAGTATCAGTCTAAGTTGGAGGTGATTTTCGACGGGGTCGATCGGGCCGTTTATCATGGTCACAACGAATCGCTGCGGCCTGCGCCATCGGAGCGAGGGACGCGGAATATTCTGGGGAAGAACGTGCCGGCCGACACTCGGGTGGTTACTTATGTGAGCCGGGGGTTTGAGAGCATGCGCGGGTTCGACATTTTCATGCGGACGGCGAAGCGGATTGCGCAGGAATATCCAAATGTGCTGTTCTTTGTGGTGGGCGAGGACAAGGTGGCGTATGGCGGGGACACGAACCACACTGGGCCGGGCGTGAGCTTTAAGCAATGGGTTTTGAAGAGGGAGGAATTCGACCTTTCGCGGTTCGTGTTTACGGGGCGGCTTTCGCCGGCGCATCTGGGGCGGCTGCTGGCCTGCACGGATCTGCATATTTATCTGACGGTGCCGTTTGTGCTTTCGTGGAGCATGATGGATGCGCTGAGTTGCGGGGCGGTGGTGCTGGGATCGAGCACCAAGCCGATTCAGGAGATGATTGAGGACGGCCGGAATGGGCTGCTGGCGGATTTCTTTGATGTGGAGGGGCTGGCAAAAAAGGCGGTGGAGGCGATTCGCGATCCTGCGGCGATGCGGCCGCTGGGGCGGGCAGCGGAGGGGATGATTGTGGACAAATATAGTCTGGAGTCGGTGGTTCCGAAGATGCTGGAGCTTTATGCGGGGGCGTCAAAGGCCTGAGGTTATTTCGAGAGATCTTCAATCAAGAGATCCAGTACGCTCTCTTCCAAAACGGCGCGACCAGCCGCGACGAGCAACCCCGAAAGGTGTTGGTCCCACGATGCTGCTACGCAGTTGGTCAGCACCGGGCCTTTTGTCATGGAAGCCGCATAATCTTCAGACGACATGCGCCACGGTTCGACGCCAAATCGGCGGATCAGCAGGTTGGCGATGGTGATGCCGGCGTTGTCGAAATCGCCGTGGTAGAGGACGCGGCAGCCCACGTCTCGCAGTTGCGAGAGCAGTAGTTGTGCCGCGGAAGCGGGCTGGCCGGAGGTGCAGATGAGCGGCCGGCTGGTCGAACCAAGTCGCCGCGCCGCTGTGGCGACGACGGTGGGATTTTCGCAGGCATAGACGACTTGTCCGGACATGGCTTGAAATGCTCCAGCGCCCGCCAAACGCAACAGGCGAACGCTCAGATGGAATGGCTCGCCTGCCTCGGCCAGCGTATTGATGGTTTGTCCGAGCAAGGTCGCCGGATCTGCGCGGAGGTTCAGCACCAGAACCGGCGCGGACAACTCGTCGATCACGACGCCGGCCCACTCCCACAATTGCCTGCGCGATGGATCATGGTCCTTGAGCGGATGCTGCGTTTTGATTGCCGAGAGGCACAGGCGAGGCAGCGCCAGTCCGCGGTCGAGCGCGTGGCTGTCATTGGTCAGGCGGGTGGCGAGATCGGCCAGGGAAATAACCGGCCAGGGAATTCCACGCAATACCGTCGCTGCGACATCCATCATTCGTTGGGCAAGAACGCAATCGCCTCGGCACCATCGTTTTAAACGGCCGGTCGAAAACAGTCCATCAAGCCAATCGTGATAGGAGGGCAGGTCCGACAACTGTTGAGCGACCGACGCATGCAAATCATCCCACTGCTGCCGCGCCGCTTCGCGGGACAGCCGTTCGTTCAGGACAGGGCCAAATGCGTGAGTCAGGGCTTCTTCGAGTGAATCGCAGACGTCGCCTTCGCGGAGAATCCGCTCGACCTCGCGCGGGCGGACGCTGGTCGCGGTTCCGGAGGAGGGACGCCGGCCCAGTAGCCGGTCGATGGCCGATCGCTCTTCACTCGACAGGTCGGAGAAGGTCATGACGCTGTCCAAATCGCGGCCGTGCCGCAGCCTCCGCCGCAGCCGATTCATGATGCGGCCCAGCGCCGGTTTTTCGAGCAGTTCCTGAAGTCGAATGGGGTCGTGAATCATGAAAGTGGTTCTATTGAGACAGGTCCCGATTCGGATTTCGTGGAAACCTCCTGCCGCACGCGCTCCCGACCATTCCACACCCACCGAGAAGCCCAGACCGCATCGATATCGGCACGGGCGGAGAGTTGGTAGATGGCGAGGCCGGGCATCGACCGGTAGCAACCCCACTCCCGTTCGCTGGTCATGACGAAATCCAGGTCGAACTCATGCAGGAGCCCCATGCACTTTCCGCGCATGTCGGCGTCAATACCGACGAAGGCTTCATCGAGGAGAATCAAACGCGGAGCATGTTTGGCCGCGCTGTCGTAGTAAGCGGCGGCGGCGGCGAACTGCGGGATTGTTAACGCGATTGCTTTTTCACCGCCGGAGCCGGTGCCATGGGTTCGGCGAGTCAGACGCACCCACTTGTGGTCCTGTTTCCGCTCGACGTGGAACTGATGCCAGCGCCGGTAGTCCAGGGCCACCGAAAGCTGTTCCTGCCATGTGTTGGCGGCTCCCTCATCTCTTGCGTGCGTGATCTGATCCTGCAAGAACTGCCCGAGGGCGGTACGGTCGGCGGGTGACCAGGTCGCGTGATCGCCCAGCAGCTTTTTTCTCGCACTGGCAAACGCGACGGGACCGTCGGCATCCTGCTCCCAATTGAATCGCAATGTCATGCCCGTGCTGTTTGGACGCAAGGAAAGCTGACGGTTCATGCCGAGAACCAACTCCTCGGCCTCCCGAATCAATTTGCCCAGGTCAACAGCCACGTCCTGAATGAGATAATTCTCCAACAGCTCGAGTTCCTTGGCGCTGAGAAGCGACCTGCGGTTGACGATTTCTTCGGCCAGCATTGCGCCAAAGTCGCGCATGGAACGCTGCACGCCGTGCAGCGGCGCGGTCACCAGGAGGGTGTCGTCTTCGGTCGTGGTTTCGGGTCGATAATCGTAGCCTTGCAACGAACTGGTGAGATTCTGCACATGGTTGTGAATAGTCCGCTGCGTGGACGTCCAGGCTTGATCGCCTGAATCGACTTGTTCGAGCGTCGTGCCAACCTGGCGCGCCAGTTCAACTGCCGACGACACGGACAAGTCGCCGCGACCCGCCCCGGCCAGCCGGTCATCGGCGAGGTCAATCAGGCCGGTCCGGGTGTAACGCAAGAGGCGGTCGATCGCCTCGGCGCGTCGCGCCGTCTCCTGCTCGATCTCCTTATACAGCTCAGAAATGGCGCTCTCCAGTGATACAGCCTTTTGTGATGCGGCGCCGATTTCCTGAGAGTTTCGATGCATATCCTCGGTCGTACGTTTGGCGACAATCTCCGTTTCTTGCAGGCGGCGCTGCACTTCCTCGACCGCCGCCCCAATATTCTGATGCAGCGTGTCGTAGTGGGATTTGGCCGCGATTGCCCTCTGGGCGGCATCATGCTGTGCGCGGTCGAGCCGTTCGCAACGTTCTTCCTCGCGCGTCACCCGTCCACTTGACGCCCTGACCAATTGCGTGCTGCGTACGTGCTCGCGGGCAACCGACCACAGTATGAGCAATGACTCCCCGTAGCCGCTTAACGCCTGATCCAGTTCCGACATCCGGTCGATCCAGCCTGCCAGACCCAGATCAATGGCGAGACTGTCGCGCGCATTGACCTCGCGTTCCAATTCTTCGTTCGCCCGTCCCAAAACCGCGTCCGCTTCGCGAAGCCGAAGCTGGGCGTCGTTGAGATTCTTTTCCCCCGCATCGCGCGTCGCGGCCGCGTTGCGAACCGCTTGTTCAGATGGCGCTCGACGCGCCTCAGTGTCGGCCAATTTGAAACGCTCTTCGTTCTCATCGATGGATCTTTGCACCTGCGCAACGGCCTGAGACATTTCTTCTATCTGGACTTCCAGCAAGCGGATTCGTCGAATGCGTTCCGCCTCCCGCGCCGCCTGGCCAATGTGCTGTGCTGCTTCTTTTGACCATCGCCCGGATAACACGCCGATCTGCCATCGCCCGGTGACGTCAATCCACGCAGGAGATGCCGAAGCGCCCAGGCCGATGCGGCACAGAATATTCGTGATGACCTTGTCGGGCACGGCGGCCGCCGCGGGATCGACTCGATCGGGCGAGGGTCGCAAGACATCTAGAAGAGTAGGCCCTTGAATTGGTTCGCCATGTTCGAGGAGCAGCGTATCCAGCGCTTCGACGGCCGTGATACCTCCGTCGGGACTGATCCACGCATCCAGCGCACCGGCGCTCTCGAGGGCCGCTTCGATGAGTGCGCGGTCGGCGTCCGGCACGCCCTCCGCGAACTCGCAGAGGCTCCACAACGGCCCTCCGGCCCGATCGCGCCTGGCCTGCGGATCACGCGTGTAGGGCAAGGGTGGCGGCTTGTGCTCACCGTGCAGAAGTCGATCGCGCTCTTCTGCAAACTGATGTAGCGTGTCTTCGAGCGCCTTCAATTCCGTCAGGCGGGCCGCTCGATCGAGGGCTGATTGCCGGCGGAACGCGTTAACGGCCTGATCGATCAAGGTTCGAATAGGGTCCGCGCCGGCAAAGCCGCCGTCCAACCATGCCTGGATGGCCAAAGTGGCATCCTCTGGGTTCGCGGCCTTCAGAATCGATAGCGACGCGAACCACGCACGATATCCTTTCGACAATTCTGCGATCTCGCGTTCGACACGTTGCTCAAATTCCTTGAAGGTGGTGCTTGCCTCCGCAACGCGGCCGGCTTGTTCGTCACGTCGATCCAGTGCGCCCCGCCACACCTGGCGGCTGTTTTCGACTTTGGCGTTCAAATCTCGCAAAGTTCGAGCTTCATTGCGGCGCGTGTCGAGGTTCTTCTTGAGCATCCCCTCGGCAGAATCGATCAGCGTGAACTCTTGCGGGTGTGGTAAACCGGCGCGGGCGGTGGCGGTGCGATGTTCGCGGTCCATCTGACTGACAAGTGCACGTTGCTGTGACTGATCCGCCGCCGCGACGAGTCGATTCGCGACGTCTTCCGCGCGGGTGATTTCCTCAAGATGTTCAATGTTTACGTCCTTCAGTGCGGCGATCGCCTTGGCGTGCTCGTCGCTCGACCGGGTCGATTCCGCCTCGAGATCGTGCATTTCCTTGAACGCACTTTCCAGGTCGCGCGCCGACCGCATTTCAGGGCTACTCTCCAAGGTAGCCCGCCGGCGCTGGGCGCCCGCCAGCTCCAGCGACAATTGTTCCTGGAAGCTCTTCAGCCGAACGGTTTCCGCGTGTGTCGTGGCGCGCTCCGCCTCGGCCTCACGGAGCTTTCGTTGGCGCCGCTCATATGCGGCATGCGTTTCTCGCACCTGCGCGGAACGACGACAGGCGACGATCTGTGCATAGCGCCGATACTCATCCAGAAATGCGTCGGTGGATTTTTTCGCGGATTGAAGGTTGGCCAGGGCGTTGCGATCCTGCTCCATCGCCCGCATTGCTTCACCCACCTGGGCAATCATGCGCGGCGAGACCGGGGGTAGTGAATTGCTCATTGCGGCCGACAGGCTGCGCTCGTCCAGTTGCCGTGACAGCTTGGGCTGTCTCAACTCGATCAGCAGGTCGACCAGCGCCTTGTATCGTTCCTGTGGCAGGCCAAACAAGC
>JBBRHH010000051.1:0-17672 GCA_038222915.1 Tepidisphaerales bacterium | reverse complement strand
TAGGTAGGCGTCTGCGCCTTCCAAGACCATTCATCACTCTGCCCCACGGCCACCCCACCCTTCACCCCAGCCCCAGCCCGCCAGTTCACAAACGTCCCCCCATTGTGATCCCGGCCAACACTCCCCTGGCTGAACGGCATCCGCCCAAACTCGCTGGACCAGATCACCAGCGTATCCTCCAGCATCCCCCGCTGCTTCAAGTCCTCCAGCAACCCCGCAATCGGCTTGTCCGTAGCCCCGGCAATCGGCGGCAGTTCCTTCGCGATATCCGTATGGTTATCCCAGTTGTTCGCATTCCCCCCCGCGCCGCTCCAGAGCTGCACAAACCGCACCCCCCGCTCCATCATCCGCCGGGCAATCAAACACCGCTGCCCAAATTCCTGCGACACCTTCTCATCCATCCCATACATCGCCCGCGTCCCGGCCGACTCCCCGGAAATATCCAGCACATCCGGCGCGCTCAACTGCATCTTGGCCGCCAGTTCATAAGAAGTGATCCGCGCCTCCAGCCGCGAATCCCCCTCATTCTCCTGTGCATGCGCGCGATTCAACTGGTTGAGCAATTTCAACCCGTCGGCCTCACTCTCCTTCGTGATGTACTTCGCATCCTTGGGAGCAAACAGATCCGCAATGGGAATAGGCGAAGTCGGCTTGATCACCGTCCCCGCATGCGCCGCCGGCAAAAAGCCCGAAGAAAAATTCCCCATATTGTTGTAAGGCAACCCGCGCGGATCCGGCATCACCACGAACGACGGCAAGTTATCGCTCAAGCTCCCCAAGCCATAACTGATCCACGACCCCATGCACGGAAAACCAGGCAGCACAAACCCGGTGTTCATCATGTAGCTCCCCGGCCCGTGCACGTTCGTCTTCGAAGCCATCGACATCAAAAACGCAACCTCGTCCACCTTCTTCGCCATGTTCGGAAAAACACTGCTCACCCACCGGCCGCTCTGCCCATATTGCTTGAACTCAAACGGACTCTTCATCACAGCGCCCGGCGCGCTGGTGGCCGCCTCCACATGCGAGCCCGGATCAAACTTCTGCCCATGCCGCTTGATCAACTCCGGCTTGTAATCATAAGTATCGCACTGGCTCGCCCCGCCGTTCATAAACAGTTGAATGATCCGCTTCGCCTTCGCCTTGTGATGCAGGCCGCCATTAAATTCCGCGCGGGGCTTGGCCAGCACATCCGCCAGCAGCGATTGATCCCCCAGCATCCAGGCCAGCGCCACGCCGCCAAGCCCGCCGCCAAATCGCCACAAAAATTCACGCCGATCCAGCCCGCCGGCCAGCGGCCGCGAAGATGCAGATTGAAAATCCCTGCACGCCATAACAACCTCAGTTCACAAACAAAAACTCATTGCTGTTCAGCATCACCCGGCACGCGTTCGCCATCCCATATTTCGCCACATAGGCCGAAATCGCCTCCGCCTCCCGCGCCACCGGCGGCCTCCCAAGACACAGCTCATAAAGCGCCACAACCTGCGCCGCCATGTCTTTCTGTTCCCTGGCAAGCCGCTCCGCCAGATGCTCGCTGTACCGCACCACAAACCGGTCGTTCCACATCGCCATCGCCTGCAGCGCCGTCACCGAAGTATTCCGCACCGGCGTCAACTGCGACGCATCCGGACAATCCATCGCATCCATAAACGGATCGGGCACCGTCCGAAAAATGAACCGGTAAACACTCAACCGCCGCGAGTCCGGACTATCGATATCAAACCCGTCATAGTCCGCCACCTTCGTCACATGAATCCCCGGCTTCTCAATAAACTGCTTCACCGAAGGCCCGCCCATCCTGCTATCCATCAGGCCAGTCATCTGCAGGATCGAGTCGCGCACGCATTCCGCGTCCAACCGGCTACGGTTCATCCGCCACAGAAACTGATTCCCAGAATCGATCTTGGCAAACTCCGCGTTGCTCCGCGAAGACTGCTGATAAGCATTGCTCGTCACGATCAACCGGTGAAGCTGCTTGATCGACCCGCCATGCTCCAAAAACCACGCCGCCAGCCAGTCCAGCAGCTCCGGATGCGTCGGCGGTGTTCCCATGTGCCCGAAATCATTGGGCGTCGCCACAATCCCTTTTCCAAAATGATAGTGCCACACCCGATTCACGATCGACCGCCAAGTCAGGCAGTTCTTCGGATCAGACACCCACTTCGCCAGCGCCACCCGCCGATTCGTCTCATCACCGGGATTGGCAATCTTGAACCTCGCCTCCAGCCCCGCAACGCACGCCAACCCACCCGGCGTCGCCGGCTCCATCGGCTTGCTGATATCCCCGCGCTTCAGCACAAACACCGGCCGCGGCCCCTTCGGCGGCATAAAGTGCGTCTGCACCGGAAAATCACTCGCGGCCGCATAAACCTTCTGCGGCGGCGTCAGCGCCTTCAACTCCGCATCAATGCGCCCCAGCAAAAACATTTTCCCCAACTCCGCCTTCTGCGCATCCGTCCGCTGAGCCACCGGCGTCGCCAGGATCTTCACAACGTTCGCGTCCAGCAGTTCCTTCTCCACCGGCAACGGCAGCGCCGCGTTCGTCACCGACAGCCGAAACCGACCAATCAAATGCCCGTCGCCATGCGTCTGCTCAATCGAAAACGTAAGCATCACCCCGCCCTCGACACTCAGCGCCTTCTTGAGCTCAAACACGCCCACATGCGGCTTCCCCACCTGCGGATAAATACCCCAGGCCGTGGCCGGGTTGTGATCGATCGCCATCGCAATCGTCCACATTGCCTGATCAAAATCCGCCTTCGCGCGGGCGATCTCCAATACCGCCGGCGCAGTCGTCGCATTTCGTGCAATCGCCTTCACCGAAAACTCGTTAACGTGCAGATTCCCATTGTCCTGACGTCCCGGCCCCTTGTGCGGAAGGCTTTCATCACAAAGCAATTCCAGCCGCACCGCCGTGATCCCTTTCAGGTCAGTCGCGGCGTTCACCGTATACGTGTCCACGTCAGGCCGAGCCCCCGCCGCCGCGATCGAAAGGTCATCGCGCTTCGTCAAAGTCGCGCCACCCGAAGAAGAAAATGCCGTCGGATCCAAAACCGTCCAGATCCCCGAAGGCTTCGCGAGCGTCTGCTCCCACGCCACCACCTCCGCCTGAACCTTCGGATCCAGCGGATCACCCCCGCCCACATACTGCCCGTTCTGCAACCCCTGCTTCTGCCGCTTCAGCGCCGCCCGCTTCGCATGCACCTGCGGATCAGCATCGTAATCGCGCTCGGCCCGATCCACGCCCGCGAACACCGACTGTAGCCCGTAATACTCCGCCTGCGAAAACGGATCGAACTTGTGATCGTGACATCGAGCACAGTGCACCGTCGCGCTGATAAACGTCGAAGCCGTCGTCGCCACCATGTCATCGCGATCCAGGTTCTGCGCCGACCGCTTATCAACCGTGTCATCCAGCACATCAAGCTGCGAACTTTCATCCCACGGCCCAGCCGCAATAAATCCCGTCGCCACCGTCGCCTGCGAATCGTCCGGAAACAGCGCATCCCCCGCCAACTGTTCCTCGATAAACCGCCCGTACGGCTTATCACTATTAAAAGCCTGAATCAGATAATCCCGATATGGCCAGGCATTTTTTCGCTCCCGGTCCTGATCGTTCCCATGACTCTCCGCATAATGGACAACGTCCATCCAGTGCCGTGCCCAGCGCTCGCCATACCGCGGCGAAGCAAGCAACTGGTCCACCACCCGCTCATAAGCAACTGGCGACTGATCCGCCAGAAATGCCTGAAGCTGCTCGGGCGTCGGCGGCAATCCTGTCAAATCAAAACAAATCCGCCGCAGCAACGTCCGCTTGTCGGCTGGCTGCGCCGGCGTCATCCCCTTCTCTTCCAGTTTCGCCAATACAAACTGATCGATCGGATTCCGCACCCACGCCAAATTGTGCACCGCCGGCAGCGCCGGATTCGCAATCGGCTTAAAGGCCCAGTGATCCGCCTTGTCCTTCACCACAACCGCCCCCGCCGCCACCGGCCAGCGCGCCCCTTGATCCACCCACGCCCGCAAAACGCCAATCTGCTCTGCAGATAATCGATCCCCCTTTGCCGGCATGATGTTGTCCGGATCCAGCCCCGTCACAAACTTAATCAGCATACTCCCCGCACCATTGCCCTCCAGAATGGGCGGCCCATTGTCCCCGCCCTGCATCGCCGCCGACTTCGAATCCAGCCGCAATCCGCCCTTCTGCTTCTTCTCCCCATGACACGAATAACAAGACGTGGCGAGGATCGGCTCGACATCCTTTGCGAAATCAATCGCACGTGTCGCGGCCGCCGGAAGCTCCGCAGGCGGCGCAGGCGAGGCCTTGATCGCGCCAACCGCCGCCACGATGAGCATCGCAACGGCATAGCGGAAAATGTCCCAGCGCCCGATTCTCATCGCGTATCAATCCTTCACTTACTTCGCGTCCAGAACATACAGCGTCGTCAGCGCCTCAAGCATCTTGTGATCGGCAAACTGCCACACCACTTTCTTGTCGTGCGTAATCTCAAAAGCATGCGCACCCTTCCCCTCGTGCCCGCGCAAAAAATTCGCGATCACATAATTCCCGTTGGGCAGGACCTGCAGACTCGTGATCCAGGCCAGGTTCAAATCCGGCACGTCTTCCGATTTCAGTTCCCACACCGTCTTCCCATCCGGATCAACTTCAATCACCCGCTTTTGCGTCCCACACCCGATCAGCGTATTGCCGTTTTTCAGCCGCAGCGCCTCAAACACATTTTCCACCCCTTTGTACTCCCACACCACCTTCCCATCGCGGTCCACTTCCCGCACCGCCGCATCACTCTCGTGCGCCCCCAGCACATGCCCGTTCTCCAGTTGATGGATACGCCGAACCTGCGTGTGCGGCAACTTTCCGGCCGTCAGTGGAATGCTCGACACAATCTCCCCCTTCGCATTTACTTCCGTCGCCTTGCAAGGCCCCTGCTCCCCCACGAGCGTGTTTCCATTCGCCAGCCGCTCACAACTCAATACCTCCGTCGACTTGCTGACAAAATCCCAGACCACTTTTCGATCCCGATCCAGCTCCGTCGCCCCGGTCGGATTGCCGCCATGCGCATAAACAATGTTCCCGTTGCTCAATGGCTGAAACATCACCGTCAACCCGGGCAGCTTCTGCTCCCATTCCAGCTTGCCATCTTCCGACACCTGCATCAACCGGCTATTGCCATGCTCGTAAGCCACCAGCAACACCCGATGCTTGACCGCCGGCGCATCCTCAGCCGCCAACGCTCCACCGGCGCAAAACCCCACCACAACCAGTGCAGCAATGTTCAACCGATAGCTTCCCATACGTTCGTTCCTTCGCCCCAAAGTCTCTCACTGCTGTATACGCCTGGAAATCTCCGCCGCCGCGCCCATCGTCCATTTTCCAATCCCCGCAAACGTTTCGCGTGGCATACGCCGCGACGGCGCAGAAACCCAAACCGCCGCAACAAACTGTGACCCATCAAATACTGGAGCCGCCACGCAATGCACGCCTTCATCCGCCTCCGCCCAATCCGATCCAAAACCATGCGACACAATCCGCTCGCATTCCCGCCGAAGATCCGCTTTGTCCGTGATCGTACGGGGAGTGTGCGACACAAGTTCCATCTGCTCGATCAATTCATCGCGGGTTTTTGCGTCCTGATAAGCCAGCATCACCTTCCCCGGTGCATTGTTGTAAAGCTTGAATCGCAACCCTGCATCCACCGCAATCCGCAACGGATGCAACCCGTCCGCCTTTTCCACAATCACCCCCTCGTTGCCCACCAGCACCCCAAGCTGCACCGTCTCCCGCGTCTGGTCCCGCAGTGCCCGCATCGACGGCAAGGCGCATTCAACAACGCTCACATCCCCCCGCCGCGGCTGTCCAATCGACAGCAGTTTCGTCGTCAACCGAAAAGCCAGCGTTCGTTCATCGCGCACAAGATATCCACGCGCCACCAGGGTATGCGCAATCCGAAACACCGCATTTTTCGGTAAATGGAGTGCGACGCTCAATTCCGAAAGAGTCAGCCCCGACGCATACCCGCTGAGATGTTCGATAATATCCAGCCCCCGCTCCAACGCCGGCACCGGCCCGGCCTCATTGGAAGCCGCTCCTGACGATACTCGATTGTTTGAAGTAATCACGTGTTCCATAAGCGGAATCGTTTCCAGATATGGAATATATCACATTCGATCCATCGTGCAACCGTGCCGCTCCCCAGCAACCGCCGAATACACCTTCTCGCCTAGAACGGGGATTACCGGTCCCACCCAGCCCGGGCTAAGCCGGTGGGCTCACGACGTTTTGGGCGCGACTTCCCACGCTCCTCATCGTCAGCGCGAAGTGGTTTTCTTCCTGACGCCGTCACAGTCCGCACAGCCGCACCGGCCGCCCGTCCAAACAGTTTATGGGCTACATCCCTGCTTTGCATTTTCTCTCTTTCAAATAATCCTGGGCTATCTTTTCCCCACAGTGATCGACGGTTTTAACAGCCACCAAATGTCGTGGCGACCGCAATCGATCCAACACACGGGAGATGCAATGTCCACCTTCAAAAAACTCTTGACCCGCTTCAACAACGACGAACATGGCATGGAAGTGCTCGAGTACGCCATCATTCTTTCGCTCCTTGTCATCGGCGCCTTGATCGCCCTTACCGCCTTTGCGCCGCACGTCGTCGCCAAGTGGACTGGCATCCGCGAGATCCTCTGATTCCGACTGGACTGATGCGAACCGGCCGGGCAGGCGGGTTCGCCATCTTCCCATCATGTTCGATTTACTATTGTTCAGATTGTGCGAATTCTGATCATCGAAGATGACGAGAAAACATCTGACTACCTGTCCAGAGGACTGACCGAGAATACTTTCCTGGTCGATACCGCGAACACGGCGGCCGACGGCCTGCGAATGGCTACCACCGCTTCATACGATTTGGTCCTCTTGGACGTCATGCTGCCCGACAAGGACGGCTGGTCGGTGCTGGAAGAGCTTCGCAAAGCCGGCAAGGAAATGCCGGTTCTTTTCCTCACCGCCAGGGATGCCGTGGAAGATCGCGTCAAAGGCTTGAACCTCGGCGCCGACGATTATCTGATCAAGCCGTTTGCGTTCACCGAGCTGCTCGCGCGGGTCCGTTCACTGCTCCGACGCCGCCCGCCGCTCCCACTGGCCGACAAGCTGTCGGTCGGCGACCTCGAGGTCGACGTAACCCGTCGGCGCGTCACCCGCGCCGGCAAGTACATCGAGCTGACCGTAAAGGAATTCGACCTGCTCCTCTTCCTGCTTCGCAATGCAGGCAACTTCCAGTCGCGCACCGTGATTATGGAGCAGGTCTGGGACGTCAACTTCGACACCGATTCCAACATCGTCGACGTCCAGGTCCGCCGTCTGCGCGCCAAGGTCGACGATCCTTTCAAGACCAAGCTCGTTCACACCGTCCGCGGCGTTGGCTACGTCATCGAAGAACGCAACTAAACGTGCTCATCGGGTCGTTCTGGTCCAACTGCGTTGGATGAATCTCGTTCAGGTCGGACCACGCGATATCCCCATTCTTATCAATGAGGTTCGTGCCCTGATCGTCCATGGTCGGATCTTGATCTCGTCACCCGCGGTGCGCAGCGACAACAACTATTACCATCCCAAAAAATGCTCGCCTCATGATCCTCCTGATAGCGAACAGGAAGATAGTCTTCAGAGAAGCTACACTCAGCCCTGTCCCTGTAAAAGCGTCTTCAGTGAGAGCTTCCGGTATGCCTAAGCAGTCGCAATTGATTGATCCAAAGGTCCTGCCCATCATTTCCGCCGCCACCGCGCGGCATCTCCTGCTCGACGCGCAAGGCCTGAACATTGATCAGGCAAGTTCCGCTACCCCAACATCGCGAACCGTTACGCAGATCATCGAGAAAATGGGCTTCGTGCAGATCGACACCATCAGCACTGTCGAACGCGCCCATCACTTGATCCTCGCAGGTCGCCTACCGCGCTATCGACCCGTCCTACTGGCCCGCGCAACCGAACGCGATCGCAAGCTCTTCGAACACTGGACCCACGATGCCTCAATTATCCCGCTCAAGTGGTACCCGCACTGGCACTTCCGCTTCGAGCGCTATCGCGCCAGCAGTTGGCACCGCAAGCATCTCGGCGACAAAGCCGACGCGATCGTCGATGCCGTCCTCAAGAGGATCGACCGCGAAGGCCCCCTTTCCAGCCGCGATTTCGAACACAGCCGCGAAGGAAGCAAAAGCAGCTGGTGGGGATGGAAACCCCAGAAAGTCGCCCTCGATTACCTCTGGCGGATCGGCGTTCTCCACGTCGCCGCCCGCAAGAACTTCCACAAAGTCTACGACCTGACGCAGCGCGTCGTCCCAAAGCACGCGACCCTCGAAAAACCCGACCCCGATCATCACATCGACTGGGCCTGCCGAACGGCGCTCGAGCGACTGGGAACCGCCACCGTTCTCGAAATCGCCCAGTTCTGGAGAGCCATCTCCATCACTCAAGTCAAAACGTGGCTAAACGAAAAACTGCCCTCCGCAGAAGTGATCAGCGTCCTGGTGGAGTCGGCCGACGGATCAAAACCCGTCTTCGCCTACGCCCTTCCCGACCTGAACAAGCGCATCGCAAGTCTGACTGAACCACCCACGGGCATGCGCCTCCTCTGTCCCTTCGATCCAGTGCTCCGGGATCGCGCCCGCGCCAAACGCCTTTTCAATTTCGATTTTCGCTTCGAAGGCTTCGTCCCCGCCGCCCAGCGCACCCACGGCTACTACGTCATGGCCATCCTCGACGGCGATAAATTCGTCGGAAAGGCCGATCCAAAATTCGATCGAACCACCGGCACCTTGAAGATCGGAAAAATCTGGTGGGAAGCCGGCACAAAGCCAACGAAAAAGCGAGCCGTCGCCTTTGAAAAAAGCGTTGAACGGCTCGCCAGTTGGATTGGAGCAGATCGCGTAAAAATCGAAAGCTAGCGACGCTTACTTCGCAGCCGTCGGTTCCGGCCGCGCAATACCAATCACGCCGCACGCAATTCGGTCGCCCGCATTGCCCACCGGCTGTGAAAAATCATCCGCCTTTGCGTGAATGATGATGCTGCGCCCAAGAATGGGCGCCGTCACGCCATTCACCGAAATTCCATCCATAGTCACTTCGAGATGAGCCTTCCCGGTCGCATCGGCCGTCAGGTTTCCCATGTCGCCTGGATGACGTTTGTCCGCCGGGTCGGTTGGCTTGCCGTGCTCATGCTTGTCGGGGTTGTAGTGCCCGCCCGCGCTCTTCCCGGCCGGGTCGGTGCAATCGCCAAATTCGTGAATATGAAACGCATGCTGCGAATCCGGCTCAAGCCCCGTGATATCCGCGACCACTTTCACCTTATTCGCGCCATCCGGGGTGAAGTGAACCACACCCATCACTTTGCCCGTACCCAGAGGGCGGACAACGGCAACAGCGCTCACAACCACCGGACCGACCGGGGTGGCTGCCGCGGGCGCGCCAGGTGCTGGCTCCGCGGCGCGCACACACGACGCTGCGCACAGTATTACACTTGTCGACAAAACGGCATTTCGAAGTGTTCGAATAACGCGGCTAGACATGTTTCGGCTCCTTAGTGTTGAAAGTCCTCGCAGCAGGATAGTTGAAGCGTCGCCCCCAACGCAATGGGTTTTAATAACGCGACCCCCGCTGCAAGGCTGACGGATGACGATGCGATGTGCCCGATAATAACCGACGGTTGACGATGGAATAACGGCACGGCTGCGGCGTAGTATAGTTAGGAAGCTAATTAACTGTGAACAACCATTCCGCCCAGCCCCTGATGACCATTCTGCAGCAACAGCCCGAAAACGCGTTTCGGTCGCTGGTGAAAACGGTTGGACTTCTCGAACGCCTGATGCAGCCTCACTTTGCCCGCTTTGGAATCAGCGGATCTCAATGGGGTGTTCTGCGAACGCTGAACCGTGTCGAAGAAACCGGCCAGCCCGGCCTGCGGCTCACCGACCTGAGCGAGCAACTGGTGATCCGCCCGCCCAGTGTCACCGGAATGGTCGACCGCCTGGTTCGCATGAAGCTGGTCAACCGCACCAAGGTTGCGAGCGATACGCGCGCCCGTCTGGTCAGTTTGACCCCAAAGGGACGCGAGCTGGTTACGCGTGTATTAAAAGTGCACGCCGGGCAGATCGACGGAATTCTCAACGGACTGAGTGCGGACGAGCAGGCGACGCTCCACTGCGTGCTGGGCCGGTTCGACGACCACCTGCAGCAGTTGATCGACACCGGATGGATGGCGGCAGCGGAGTAAGTATTGCGGTACGAGGAAAGTTTCTAGCATTTCGGAACCATTATGAAGTTTGGCTTTAAGACAATCGTCATCGGTGCTGTCGTCCTGGTATTAATCGCAGCCGTCGGAGGCTGGCAATTGCTCCACAACGGTGCATCCACCGGCGCATTCCGTACCGTAGACATCAAACGCGGCGACATTCAATCGGTTATCACCGCCACCGGAACCCTGGAACCGGAGGAAGTCGTCGACGTCGGCGCGCAGGTCACCGGCATCATCGATAAGTTTGGCACCGACGAAGCCGACGGCTTTCTCCTCGACTACCGCAGTGAAGTTGAAGCCGGTCAGTTGCTCGCCCACATCGACGACACCGTCTACCAGTCGCACGTCCTGCAGGCCAAAGCCCAGCTCGAAACCGCCAAGGCCGGCGTGCAGAAAGCCGCCGCCGACCTAAATCAGATGAAAGCCAAATTGAATCAGTCGCAACGCGACTGGGATCGGGCCCAGAAAGTCGGACCCTCTGAAGCCCTGTCGCAAAATGATTACGACATGTACGAAGCCAACTACGAAACCGCCAGGGCCAACGTCGGCGTCGGCGATGCCGCCCTGGTACAGGCCCAGCAGGCCGTTCCCCAGGCCGACGCGGTACTGCTCGAAGCACAACGCAACTTCGACTACTGCACCATCAAGTCGCCAGTCAAAGGCATCATCATCGATCGTCGCGTCAACATCGGCCAGACCATCGTCTCCAACCAGACCGCATCCAGCATGTTCCTCATCGCCAAAGACCTCAAGAGCATGCAAGTCTGGGCCTCCGTCAACGAAGCCGACGTCGCCAACGTCTACCCCGGCCAACCCGTCACCTTCACCTGCGATGCCCTCGCCGGCGAAAGCTTCACCGGCCAAGTACGTAAGGTCCGACCCAACGCACAAATGACCCAGAACGTGGTCACGTTCACAGTCGAAGTCACTACCGATAATTCGAGCGCCCGCCTGGTCCCCTACCTCACCGCCAACGTCCAGTTCCAGGTTGCACAAAAGAACAATGTCCTGCTCGTCCCCAATGCCGCTTTGCGCTGGTATCCGCAGATCGACCAAGTCTCCCCGGAGGCGCGCGATGCCTTCAACGCTTCCCAGCCCGATCATCACCAGAACAGACCCACCGGCGATGGCTCGTCCATGAAACGCCCAAGCACCCGATCCACCACCCGCTCCGCAACAAAGCCCGCCCGATTCAGTCAGGGCACCCTCTGGGTTCAGGACGGCAAGTTCGTCAAGCCCATTCGTGTGCAGGTAGGAATCACCGACGGCCTCAACACCGAAGTGCGCAGCGACGATTTGAAAGAAGGAATGCAGCCCATCATCGGCGAAATCCGATCCCAGAACGGTGACGGCGAAGCCAAAAACCCGTTCGCCCCGCAGTTCCCCGGACGTCAGCAACAAAAGTCCGGATCGCAGTCGCGCAGCGGCGGCGGTGGCCGATGAATCCTCCACCACTTCCCGCTGAAAAGAGTGGCGTCGAGCTCATTCGGCTACACAACCTCTGCAAAACCTACTTCCTCGGCGAAGTTGACGTCCCTGTTCTCAAGGGTGTCTCCCTCCGCGTCGATCGCGGCGAGCTCGTCGCCCTCATGGGCGCCTCGGGCTCCGGCAAGTCCACCCTCATGAACATTCTCGGCGGCCTCGATCGCGCAACCTCCGGCGAATACTGGCTCGACGGCGACGAAATCACCGCCCTCTCCGCCGACGACCGCGCCATGATCCGCAATCGCAAAATCGGCTTCGTCTTCCAAAGCTTCAACCTGCTCCCGCGCACCAGCGCCCTCGACAACGTCATGATGCCCCTCGCCTACACCGCCCAAGGCCTCACCGACCGCGAAGCACGCCAGCGCGCCACCGAACTGCTCGTCCGCGTCGGACTCGGCGATCGCCTTCATCACGAACCCTCCCAGCTCTCGGGCGGTCAGCAGCAGCGCGTCGCCATCGCACGCTCCCTCGTCAATTATCCGCCCCTCCTCTTCGCCGATGAGCCCACCGGCAACCTCGACTCGCGCACCAGCGAAGAGATCTTGCGGATGTTCCAGAAGCTCAACGAAGAAGAAGGCATCACCATCATCCTCGTCACCCATGACGCCAACGTGGCCCACCACGCCAAACGCACCATTCGAATCCGCGACGGCCTCATCGAAGCCGGCGCCTATACCAACGAAATGGTCGGCGTATAGGAATCCCCATGCGAATTTACAAAGTATTTCGAACGGCTCTCCACGCATTGCGGCGAAACGTGATGCGCTCGGTTCTCACAACCCTCGGCATCATCATCGGTATCGCCGCCGTCATCGCGATGATGGAGATCGGGAACGGCGTCTCAACGATGAACTCCCGCGCCATTGCCAGCCTCGGCGCCAACAACCTCATGGTCCGGCCTGGCTCGGCCGCGACCGGCGGCTTCAACTACGGCGCTGGCAGCAATATGGCTCTTACCCCGCAAGACGCCGACGCCATCCTCCGCGACTGCCCAATGATTCGCGCCGCCGCCCCCGTCGTTGGCGCAAGCGCACAGGCAATCTACGCCGGCAAAAATTACAACCCTCAAACCATCACCGGCACCACGCCCATGTACCTCGACGTCCGCGACTGGCCGCTCGATGAAGGCGCCTGTTTCACCGACCAGGACGTGCGCAGCCTCGCCAAAGTCTGCATCATCGGCCACACGATCCAGCAGGAGCTGTTCGGCAACGAAGATCCTCTCGGCAAGGAGCTGCGCCTCGGCAGCGTGAATCTGCGCATCGTCGGCATCCTTTCACGCAAGGGAGCCAGCACGTTTGGCTCGGATCAGGACGACGTGATCATCGCCCCCTGGACGACAGTTAAATTCCGCGTCTCAGGGAGTTCAAGCAGTTCATCTTCAGGCGGAGGAGGAGGCGGCGGCGGCATCAACTCCCTGAGCAACCCCTATCCGACCTCAACTCTGCAACTCTACCCCTCACCCTCGCAAATGCAGGCCGCCGATATGCCCGCCCCCATTCGCTTCGTCACGGTCAGTCAAATCCTCACCGCCGCCGTTTCCGCGGAGGACATCACCCCGGCAATCAATGAAATGACCGACCTCCTCCGCGAACGCCATCGCATCCACCCCGAGCAGCCCGAGGATTTCACCATCCGCGACATGACCGAGCTGATGAACACGCTCACCAGCGTTCAGACACTTTTCGGCCGCCTCCTCCTCATCGTCGCCGCGATCTCCCTGGTCGTCGGCGGCGTCGGAATCATGAACATCATGCTCGTCTCCGTCACCGAGCGCACCCGCGAGATCGGTCTGCGTATGGCCGTCGGCGCACGCTCACGCGACATCCTCCGCCAGTTCCTCGTCGAAGCCGTTCTCCTCTGCCTTTCCGGCGGCATCATCGGCATCTGCCTCGGCCGCGGCGCTTCAGCGCTTGTGCGATACTTCGCCAACTGGCCGACCCAGGCGTCCATCCCGGCCATCGTCATCTCCGTCATCGTCTCCGCCAGCGTCGGCATCGTATTCGGCTTCTATCCAGCCTGGAAAGCGTCCCGCCTGGATCCCATTGAGGCACTCCGCTATGAATGAACAACGGGCCATGAAAACAATATCAACACTCCCTGGCGTAGTGTCCATCCTCGCGCTGCTCATCGGAGGCTGCGCCGTCGGCCCCGATTTCAAAGAGCCCGATCCCAACATGCCCGCCGGCTGGCTCGGTGTAGGCGGTGCCGCATCCACTCAGCCCAGTGTCGCCAACATGTCACCTGTGCAGGTCGTCGATTGGTGGCGTGGCTTCAACGATCCAACACTCAACACGCTCATTTATCGCGCCATGCAATCCAACCTGGATTTGCGGCTCGCCACGTCCCGAATCCGCCAGGCCCGCGCCGTCACCGGAACCGTAACGCCCGGCCTCTTTCCACGCGTCGATGTCAGCGGCTCTTACAGCCGCACCGGCTCCGCCGCCATAAGCAATGGCCGCGATCTCTTTCGCGCAGGCTTCGACGCCGCCTGGGAATTGGACGTCTTCGGCGGCATCCGCCGTGATGTCGAAGCCACAACCGCCGACGTGCAGGCCGCCATCGAAGACCGCCGCGACGTCCAAGTGACGCTCCTGTCCGAAGTCGCGACCAACTACATCCAATTGCGCAGCTATCAACGGCAGATCGCCATCGCAAAACAGAATCTTGACCTGCAAACCCATAGTGCGAGTGTGACGCACGACCGCATCAAGGCAGGACCGGGCGCACCGCTGGATGCAATCCAGGCCGATGCGCAGGTCGCCACAACGGCCGCGCAGATTCCGGCGCTGGAAAGTCTGTCCCAGCAAACGATTTACACGCTAAGCCTGCTACTCGGTCAGCAACCCGCGGCATTGGCCGACCAACTCGCGACCGCCACACCGATCCCGGCCAGCCCGCCCAGCATTCCCGTCGGCTTGCCCTCCGACCTCCTGCGCCGCCGGCCTGATATTCGACGCGCCGAAGCGCAGTTGCACGCCGCCACGGCCCGAATCGGCGTCGCGACCGCCGATCTATTTCCAAAATTCTCACTGACCGGATCACTTGGCCTGGAAGGCTCCAAATCCGCCAGCTTGAGCAGTTGGAATGATCGATTCTGGTCGTTCGGCCCGAGCGTAAGCTGGCCGATCTTCGACGCCGGCCGAATTCGTTCCCAAATCGAAATTCAGAACGCGGCGCAGGAACAGGCCGCTATCCTGTACGAAAACGCTGTGTTGACGGCCCTGCACGATGTGGAGAGCGCGCTCATCGCCTATTCGAAGGAACAACTCCACCGTGAAACGCTGATCACTTCCGTTACCCTGAATCGCAAAGCCGTCGATCTCGCCACAGGCCTTTTCAAAAACGGCTTTACCAACTTCCTCAACGTCCTCGACGCCCAGCGGTCACTCCTCGGATCGCAGGATGCGCTCGTGCAAAGCGAGCGCGCCGTGGCCACCAACCTCGTCTCCCTCTACAAAGCCCTTGGCGGCGGTTGGGACGATGCCGCGATCCTGCAACCGACCACAATGTCGACCGTAAAGTAATCCCCACCCCTGCTCGCTTGAGTCCTCGATTTTCCACTACAATAATTGCCTACTCAGATTGACCTGAAAGGCTGCCGTAAATGTCCTGGATCGAAAATCGTTTCGAAGAAGGCCTCATCGTCACCAGCGTTGATTTCGCAATCAACTGGGCCCGCAAAAACTCCCTCTGGCCCATGACGTTCGGCCTCGCCTGCTACGCCATCGAAATGATGGCCATCGGCGCGTCCCGCTTCGATCTCGACCGCTTCGGCGCAGGCGCATTTCGCGCAACTCCCCGCCAGGCCGACCTGATGATCGTCGCCGGCACCGTAAACTACAAAATGGCCAGCCGCGTCAAACGCCTCTACCACCAGATGCCTGACCCCAAATACGTCATCGCCATGGGTGCCTGCACCGTCGGCGGCGGCCCCTACTTCAAGTACGGCTACAACGTCGTAAAAGGCGTCGATCTCGTCGTCCCCGTTGACGTCTACGTCCCCGGCTGCCCGCCCCGGCCCGAAGCGCTCATGGAAGGCATCATGCGCCTACAGGACAAAATCTCCCGCCAAACCGTCGGCCTTCCAAAAGCCGCCAAACCAATCCGCGTCGATCTTCCCGCCGGCATCGCCGTCGCCACCTGACGCTTACACCTTCGCAAATCGCCACTTGCCGTTCACGAACCGCACATAGATCAACAATCCACGCACAAACAGCTCCGCACTCAGCACCAGCCATATCGCGATCAGCCCCTTGTGCAGCCATAAGCCAACGACCAGCACGCCGGCCAGCCGCAGACAAAGAATGCTCGCTAGATTGATCACCATCACCGCAAACGTATCCCCCGCCCCGCGCAGCGCCCCGCCAAAAACCGCGCTCGAAGCAAAGCTGAACTGAATGAATCCAGTAATGAATAAACACCGCGCCGTCATGTCGGCAACATACGCATCGTGCGGCGACATGATCCGCGCCAGCGGCTTACCCGCCAGAATAAATAGGACCCCGCACGCAACCATGATCGACGCCCCCAGCGCATACGACAGATAAGCGGCCTTCGTCGCCCGCGCCGGCTTCCGCATCCCCAGCGACTGTCCCACCATCGTTGCCGCCGCCGTCGCCACCGCAAATCCCGCCATATAGCTCAACCCCTCAATCCGCACCGCATTGATATGCGCCGCCGGCAGCCGATTCGTCGCATCCATATGGTTGATGATGTAAACCACGCCAAACTGTGCCACCCACACCAGCAATCCTTCAAACCCGCTCGGAATCCCAATCCGAAAAATCCGCTTCAGCGTCACCCAGTGCGGCCAGAGCCGATGCACGTGCAACCGAATCCCGCCACGTCCCGCCAGCAGCACTCCAAAGATCAGCAGCCCGCCGGCCGTATAAGCAATCACCGTCCCCGTGGCGATCCCCGTAAATCCCATCTTCGGCAAACCAAACGCGCCGCGCGTTAGCGTATACGTCAAAAACATGTTCAGCACGTCCACAACGATCATGCAGATCGCCGGCGTAATCGTATCCCCCGCACCGCGCAACGAAGCGCTTGCCACAAACATCAACGTCATAAAGGGCATGGAGAACGCCAGCATCCGCAGGTACGAATGCGCCAGCGCCGGCGCAGTTCCCGTCAGCCCGGTCAGGTTCACCAGCGGCGTCGCCGCCACGTAAATAAAGATGCCAAACAGCAACCCAAGAATCGCTGACGCGGTCACCGACTGTCCGCACACACTGTTCGCCAGCGAACGATGCCGTGCCCCCTTCGCCCGCGCAATAATCGCAGTTGCCCCCGTCCCCACCGCCGCCACAATCAGCCCCACAAACCAGATAAAGTACGAGATCGTCCCAATCGCCGCCGTCGCCGCCGCCGAATTCTCCGGCAGCGTGTTCGCCATGTACGTGTCGGTGATCCCGACCGCCATGTGCAGCATGTTCTCCACCATGATCGGCAACGAAAGCGCCAGGAGCTGGCGCACCAGATCTCCCGTCGATTCGTTGTCATTCAAGTTCTTTAGAAGCTTCGGATTCGCGTACGCGGTCTGGCTCATGTCGTTCACATCGTAGGCAGGATCTATCGCCGGTCTTCAGCACGAAAGAAAAACCCCCGACCAACTGGCCGGGGGTCTTATTGATGCACTGAATATTCCGGCAAACTTATTTCGGTGCGGTCTGAAGAATCAACGCCTTCACATGCTCCGGCGGAAGGTTCAACGCACCATGCGCCTCGGCCGCGCCAACCCGCACATCCAGGTTCTTGGCCGTGTCCACCGCTCCGCGTAGCGCCTCAACCTGAGTCGCGTCCAGCAAATTGCCGTTCGCCTTCACATTGGTCGCCAGGTCCTTCAACAACGCAATCTTGATCGCATCGTCG
>JBBRHH010000050.1:0-17902 GCA_038222915.1 Tepidisphaerales bacterium | reverse complement strand
ATCCTTCAACCGCTTCACTGTGTGCGACCCGATATAACCGGCCCCGCCGGCAACCAACACGTTCATGCAAAACTCCTTTTAGACCGGCGATGATACGGGAGGAGGCCACAGAGATGAACCCGGGAATGGATTTCGGAAGAGAGTGCGCCCACACATCGATCAATCGGTCACGCCGCCCGCCCACTTCAACGTCTTTTTTAACCGAGCCGCCAAGACGTCGCCTGCTCCTTCACCCTGAAAGCGAATCGACATCACGCGCGGCCTCACATTAAGCAGCATGTTGGAGACGGACGAAATGAACATGTCGCCCGAGCGCAGCTCATCAATGACGTTATTAACCTCATCCTCGGTCGCGCAGAACTGGCCGATGACCTGGGTTTTTCCACATGGACACATGAAGAAATGAAATTCGGCGCCCAGCCCGGCCGCGGCGGGAATTTGGCCCATGTCGTTGGTCACGACCAGATCCTTCCTTGGATAAACGATGCTGTAAACCCCGTCCTGAAGAACGCCCGGCTTCAATCCTTTTTTCACCGGATCAAGCTTTTCCATCGTCTCTTCGGGCGGTTCGGCCGCCGGCACCGCGGAAACTCCGGGGTGTGCCTTCTTTGGAGCAACCTCCGAAGCGCAACCCGCCAGCGCCATTCCCAGGATCAACACCAGACAACCATTCGTCCACATTTTGGCCTCCGGCAATCTACTTCTTTCCCAATGCGCGTTGCGAACGAAAGAATTCGCGCAACATCTCTGCACACGTATCCGAAAGTACCCCTGCGACGATTTCTGCCCGGTGATTCAACCGCAAATCTCCGCACAATCGAAACAACGTCCGGACAGCCCCGGCCTTGGGATCATCACATCCATAAACAAGCGTGGGGATGCGCGCATTGACTATGGCCCCGGCGCACATCGGACACGGCTCCAGTGTGACGTAAAGCGCGCATTCGCATAGCCGCCAGTCACCCAGTTGATGACCCGCTTCCCGAATGGCAAGGATTTCAGCATGGGCCGTCGCGTCGTGGTCGGTTTGGCGTCTGTTGTGCCCTCGACCAACAATCCTGGAGGTGGGTTCATGAACGATCACACACCCGATCGGCACTTCATCCATCAACGCGGCTTCGCGCGCCGCGGCAACAGCTTCACCCATCCAACGCTCGTGGTCCGCAGTGCACATTTGAGAAGTTAGACAACGTGCCGCCACAGCAGCGCCGCAGCTATCAGGCTTACGAGGCCGTTAACGATCAACGCCCCGAGCCCGTCCCTCTTCCCCAGTTCAGTACGATAAACGACCCCGCCGATCGATCCCGCAATCACCGCCCCGACCGCAAGGCCGAGGACACCTCGGTCAGGTCGATAAGCCGAGGCAGTGATCTTCAACATTAACAACATCCCCGTAACCGCCGCGAATAGTAGTGCCCCACCAATCGTCAGCGCATCCACGCCAGTCGGACGTCCGGGCCGACGTCTCGCCAGCGACGTGACCGCCGCGACCAAACAGCCGATTATTACGCCCGCCAACACCGGCAATCTGGGTTTAAAGCTCTTGGAAACCTGATCGCCGAGGAACAGGAAAATTGGCCACATTGAAACGAACGCGATCACAATGCCAGCCAGCACCGACGCGGCGAGCAAGATCCAATTCAGCGCCTCGTCTTCCTCACCAGTTTGCTTCAATCGCAAAATCCAAGCCAGGCTGACGGCGCAAACGCCGGCCATGCCAGCGCCGAGCGCAAACCAACTGTCAATTCCGACCGGGAGGCCCATCGGCTGCGCAGCAAAATGAAGAAGCGTCAGCAGTATTGCGGCCGAAGCCGCCCGTTGCCCCAATGCGTCAAAAAGTTTTGCCCAATCGACGGCGTACATGGCGAGCGTTGCTGTGGGGAGTATCCGCTGATCAGAAGTCATTGAAGTGCACCGTTGATCTCGCCTTGAGAACTACACCGGTACGACCTGCGTAACCTCGGGAACCTTCTCGCGCAGGCTTCGCTCGATGCCCATGTGCAGCGTCATATGGCTGCTTGGGCAGCCATGGCAAGCGCCGTGAAATCGAATCTGCACAACGCCTTCCGGTGTGACGTCAACCAGTTCAATATCGCCTCCATCCGCTTGCACGGCGGGACGAATGAGATTGATCACGCCCTGCACTCGCTCGTGAACGGGCTGCGTTCCAGCCTTTGCGTCGGTAGTAACAGGGATCGCCTGAGACATGAAATCAGTCCTCTCTAGCGGCATTCATTGAGCCCAACACGCGCTTAAGTATATGCGGCAGCCCAACCCACCTCAACCAATCCATGAGATGACCCGAACAGGCAGTCTGGGTTGCTTATCGGAATGACTGCAAAAACTTCTGTCCCGCGACAGCGGCAGCGACCCGATTCGGTAGTTCCAATGGATCAATCGTCATCCAACCAACATACCCAGAGTGTTCCAGATTCCCGAATAAAGCAGCCCAATCGACGCTGCCGCGCCCAATCGGCGCGGGCTGGGTTCGCCGCTCGCTTCCACGTATGGCATCTCGAGCCCGTAAGTGCCGAATCCAGCTTCCGAGTCGTGCAAAAACCTGATCCAACGACCAGTCGTCGCGTAGAACCGCAACCAGATCCAGGTCGACCCCAAACCAGGGACAGGCTGCCGCGCTCAATGCGCGCTCAAGCGAAGCAAAGCTGGACAAATCGCTTCGCAAAGCGACGAGCGCGTTATATCGGTCGGCGCGGCGTCCCAATTCGTAGAGAGCAGAATCGAGTTGGGAAGCGAACGCGATTTCGGCAGCGGTGAGAGGTGCGGGCGGGGCCGTCGGTGTGCTGGGCTGGTCCGGCAGGATCAACAACCCGGCTTGTTCCGCCGTTACCACCTGCTTAGGGTTTTCGCGCTCCGGCGCTGGCGGTAGGATGCCTACATTCAGGCAGATCAACGGCGATCCAAGTTCCACCGCCGACTCCATCGCGCGGTCAATCCGGGACAACTCGTGATCAACATCCGCGCCAGGACCAAGGCCTTTGGTCCCAAGCTCAACACGCAGGCCCACAAGTTCCTGATCAGAACTGGCCAGAATATGGCGAATTTCCTGCCGCCCACTCTGCGAAAGATCCGGCAAAGACAACGTCGACCCATAAGCGTCTATCAGAAGGCCGCGGAAGCCGTTCAGCTGCGACATGCGCGCCGCCTCGCGAATATCCGTTGAAAAAGCCGCCGACACTGCACCTGGCTTTACTGGTCCAACTGTCATATCTACCTTGAATAAATCGGGGGGAAACAGCGTGGTTTTAAATATTTACCGTAAAATGCGAACCACACGGCCACCATAACACGCCGGGCTCTAGTAAACTACGCACGCACTATTAGATGGCGTTTGGGAAAATGAGGGCCCTTCAATTCTTAGTCATGGCTCGGTATGTTAGCCGAGTCCATATTTCGCGTCTCCGGCCACAGCGAGGAAATCATATGTTACGCGACATCGTCGTTCTTGGTGGCGGCAGTGCGGGATTTTTGGCGGCCATCTCGCTGAAGACGCGCCTGCCAAATCGCAACGTAACGATCATTCGGTCGAAAGACATCGGTATTATTCAGGTTGGCGAGGGGACAACGACAACCGTCAATTTTCATCTACACGAGTATTGCAAAATTGATATCGACGAGTTCTACAAGAAGGCCAACCCCTCATGGAAGCTTGGCATTCGTTTCGAATGGGGCCCCAGGCCCTATTTCAACTACATCTTCGGCTACGAACTTGACACAAAGTACGAGCTTCTGCCGCGCGGCACCGGCTACTACATGAGCGGCAGCGATTTTGACTTTGCCGGCACCCAGTCAGGGCTGATGACCACAAACAATGTCTTCATGCGCCGCCCTGACGGTCTGCCGCAAATCAAGTCTGATGAGTTTACCTATCACCTCGAAAATGAGACCCTCGTCAACTTCTTTGAAATGCATGCGACGCGGCTAGGCGTCACAATTATTGACGACACCATGACCGAGGCAATCACCGATGAGGCGGGTGTCCGCGAACTGCGCCTCAAGTCCGGTCGAACCGTGACGGCCGACCTGTTTGTTGATGCATCCGGTTTCGTATCGGCCCTGCTTGGAAAAGCGCTTGAAGAACCGTTCATCAGTTTTAAGTCAGCCCTTTTTTGCGACAAGGCGGTTGTGGGCGGATGGACGCGCACTGATGAACCGGTCAAGCCCTATACGACCGCCGAGACAATGAATGCGGGTTGGTGCTGGCAGATCGAGCACGAAACCCGCATCAACCGTGGCTACGTGTATTCGTCCTCGTTCATCACTGACGACGAGGCCGAGCGCGAATTCCGCACAAAAAACCCGAAAGTCAGCTCCACCCGCATCGTAAAATTCATAACCGGACGTCGTGAGCGCGGATGGGTGAAGAACGTCGTCGGAGTTGGCAATGCTGCCGGCTTCGTGGAACCACTTGAGGCAACGTCGCTCGTGGTGATCTGCGTTCAATGCCAGAGCATCTGCGAGATTCTCGCCGAAAGCGACGAATTTCCAAGGCCTGTGCAGATCAAAGTGTACAACCAGACCAATGGCCGGGGCGCCGATACGATTCGCGATTTCCTCGCGCTCCATTACAAATTCAACAACCGCCTCGACACACCTTTCTGGCGTGAGTGCCTGGAAAAGACGGACCTGGGCGCTGCGTCCCTCATCGTGGAATATTACCAGGAGTGCGGTCCGAGTGTCGCGTGGCGTCACGCGCTTTTCGTCGACTATGACATTCGGGAATTCGGCTTTGAGGGTTATCTCGCAATGCTCGTCGGGCAAAACGTCCCGTATCGGAAGACATACCAGCCGAGTCAACCGGAACTTGAGGCGTGGGACACAATTCGCGCGGCCATCAAGCGCAAAACGACCAACGGTTTCTCTGCGGCAGAGGCGATGGCACGGATTCGGTCGGGCAATTGGGTCTGGCCTAACGGGCTTTATAACAGTCCACGTGCTGCCCGCCGATAGATCCACGCCAACTTACGGAATCGTGTCCAGAAATTTCGCGGCCTGCTGGCCCAGCTTTGAAAGTGCCTTGCGCGCTGCTTCCAGCTCGGCCTTTGCCACATTCTGAGCCGTGTCCGCACCCGCACGCTTGGCTTGGAAATCCTCCGTGACCGTCAATGCAAACGGAATCGTCCCGTTCTTGGTGTCAACGACAGCGCCCGCTACTTTGCAAAGCCCCGTTACATCCGCGTTCTTGTCGGTGTCAAACACCTGCGCGGTGGGACGAAACACCAGCAACAAATTGACCTGAAAACGCGCCCCTGCTTCGCGCGCGGCGGCCACGGTCAGCGGCGAGGGCACCAGCATCGACGGCATCGTCGTGATCGAGGTGATTCGCTTGTTCGACTTCAATCCAGCGGCCAGCTCGTCATTCAGCAGTTCGTCCTGTTTGGCCAGATCCTTGTTGGCCGACGTGCCGCGCAGCGTTGATGAAGGAGCTCGCAGCACGGCCAGCCGCGCATCGCCCGGGACCAGCGACTGCGCTGAAATCAGTTCCTGCAACTCTTTGTCGCTGAGCGAACTTTTGTCATCCGCAAAGAGGGACGATGAATCATCTCGGTCGCCCGAATTGCTCCCTGCGATCGGCGAGGCCTTCGTTGTCGGCGATGAATTTGTGGATGGGAGAATCCGGCATCCGGACATCCCCACAAACGTGACGACCGACGCAAACGCTGCAATGACAATTTTCATCAGAGATCCATCCCTTGCACGGCTTTCTCCACCATCCACGGCCCGATACCAGGAACGTTCGCTGGTATGTGATCGGCGATTATACGTGTTAGCGAACAACCCACCAGCAACGCCGCGATCCCCGGCAGCCTACTCGAGTGGAATCGGCAGAATCCCATCCCGCCGAAGCCGCTCAATGACCTCAAGGTAGTACGGCGTGATGTCCCCGGTCTTGTCGCGAAACTCCATGACCATTCGCCGATTGATTGTGTGCAAATGATCGGCCGGCCAAGTTCCCAGATGTTCACCCCATGTCGCGCTACGCACTGAAACCAGACCGTCGTTCTCGCCCTCGGCGGCTGATACGACACGATGCGCGTGATACAACACCGGCGCAGTTCGCCGCCAGGGCCGGGCAGCGCTGACCGAGAAATAGTTGACCTCCGGCAGGTTCGGGACGTCCTCGTTGAATCGCGCACATCGGTCTGTTGTCAGGTCTCTGATCGCATCCACATCCAGCCGGAGGACCTTCATCAATTTGAAGCCACCCAGCCGCTTGCCAAGATGCCGCACGCACCAATCCGCATACGGACTCCCCCGATGTGGCGTGGTGATCGTCACCAGCGCGCGGACTCGGTTGGCCATGCCCAGTTTGTTGATCATATAGCGAGCATCCAACCCGCCCATCGAATGTGCGATGATCACGATCTGCGCATCCGTACAACCAAGCTCCGTCAATCTTGAAAGAATCTGCTCCTTCAGCTCCGCCGCCCGACGCTCGATCCCGCCGGTCGGATGAACGCGGGTGACGATGACATGGCATCCGCAATCCGCAAGGGACTTCTGGATCCCGTGGAAGTAGCACATCGAGAGTGGGCCGACGTGAATTTCGCCGAACCCAAATAATCCATGATGCATGACAAGTGGAACCACGCGGGCATTCTAACCGCCCCTTTCCGGATTTCATTTTCTTCCTAAGATGAGCCGTGTCATGCACTCTCACGCAATTCCAATGCTGGATCCAACTCTTCTCTCCGATTCGCGACCGATTGTCGTCCGCTGGCTGGGTGCGGTCGCACTCGCGCTGATCGCAGCGATTGCGCTTTTCTTGTTCCGCACGGCCGATCAACCCAACACGCCGGGGTCGGGGACCCTCACGCCGGCAAGTGCAGGTGCCGCATCAGTCAACGTCCCGGAATTGCCAGCCCAGAAACAGAAACTCGATCAAGGACTAACGCTCACGTTTGAGGCGCTCCTAAAACCTTTCACTGGCGTGGCGACCGATGTCCGTGACGCCCGCCTGGTGATGCTGCGAATCCCGGAAGGTGCCGCCCCTACGCCGTTCCTGCCGCCGGGGCCGGTTCGCGCCACGTTCGACGGGTTTATCAATCTAAAACTCCGCGACTCCTACACCTTCACCTTCGAAGGACGCGGCTCGGCACAGCTCAAAATCAATAACGAATTGGTCCTCGACGCAAAAGGCGACGACCTCTCCGCGACATCATCCAAGCCGACGAAGCTCAACAAAGGCAAGAACGCCTTCACTGCCGTCTTCGACAGCCCGGCCAAGGGTGACGCGTGGGTTCGACTGACCTGGTCGGGCGAGGATTTTGCCCGCGAACCTTTACAGCCCGACGTCTTCACCCACGACATCTCGGCCACTCCGCTACGTCAGGCTAACCGACTGCGCGCCGGCCGCGAGCTTTTTGCTGAGTTGCGCTGTCTCAAGTGCCACGTGAGCGATGATGCGACACTCGCCAAAGGTCAGGGCATGCCGGAACTCGCCATGGACGCTCCCGACCTCGCCGACGCCGGCGCGCGCCTTCGACTGGGATGGCTCGCCCGCTGGATCAACAATCCGCACGCGCTGCGGCCCGATTCTCCGATGCCGCGCATTTTTTCTGCCGCAAGGCCGGACGACGCGGCCGTTGATCCGCGCGCATGGGACGTGGCGGCCTATCTCGCCTCGCTCGGTGGAAAAGGTGAAACTGCGGCCGAGCCGGTCGCTGACGATGAAGCGATCGGTGCGGGCGGGCGGCTCTTCACCGGTTTGGGTTGCATCGCCTGCCACGTTTTGCCCGACCACGAAAAGGTCGACGGTGAAGTTGTTCGCATTCCGCTGCAGTTTGTAAAAGCAAAATTTCAGTCCGGGGCGGTCAAGCAGTTTCTTCTGAAGCCCGAAGGGCATTTTGCATGGATCAAAATGCCCAATCCAAAACTGACAGAAGCCGAAGCTGGCAAGATCGCATCCTTCCTACTGTCCAAATGCAAAGACGACCTGGCCGCTCCCGCCGACGTCCATCCCGACGTCTCGAAAGGTCAACAACTGGTCGAGGCCACCGGCTGTCTCAATTGTCATACGTCATTAAAGCTGGTCAATGCGGCAAAGACGCCGTCATTGGCCGAATTGAACAAATTGGAATGGACAAAAGGTTGCATGGCGACAGACGTGAATGCGCGAGGCAAGGCGCCGGATCACCAGTTAACCGGCGACGCGCGCGCCGCCCTGTTGGCCGTGACTGCGACTGATTTCACGTCGTTCACCCGCGATTCCGGACCGGAGGTTGCCGAGCGACAAATCAAGTCTCTCAATTGTCTCGCGTGTCATAGCCGCGATGGCCGCGACGATCCCTGGACAGGCTTCGCCGATGAGATTCAGGCTATCGAATCTCAATTGCCCGGCCAGCCGGAAGTGCACGAAGGTTTAACGCCCGAGCAATTTCGCCCGCACCTCACCTGGATCGGCGAAAAGCTCAAGCCGGAATGGTTTTCCGCATTTGTCGCCGGTGATGTGAAGTACAAACCGCGCACATGGATTTATGCCCGGATGCCGGCGTTTCCAGCGCGGGCCAAGTTACTGGCTGAGGGTCTGGCCCTCGAGCACGGCTGCCCTACAACAAGCCCGGTGGATCTGAAGCCGGAAGAAAAGATGGCCGACTCCGGGTGCAGACTAATCGGCAAAGATGGACTCAGTTGCATTTCCTGTCATGGCGTTGGTGAGATGAAGCCCATCGGCACCTTCGAAACTGTCGGAATAAACTTCGTCTATACAAACGAGCGTATCAGACACGATTATTACACGCGTTGGATTCGTGACCCCGGCCGCGTTGAGCCTGGCACCCGCATGCCCAAGTTCGGCGACAGTGATGGCAAGACCGCACTCAAACAGTTCTTCGATGGCGATGCGACGCAGCAGTTTGAATCGATCTGGCATTACCTCCAGACGTCCCCGAAAATGACCCCACCGGAATGAGACATGTTCATACTTGCCACGCCTACGCCCCCTGCCAACGCAGATGCACTGACACTCGCACTTTCGAACGCTTTGGCCGCGATTTTCAACCTGCCGTCCAACCGCAAATGCGTCACGATCCAGTCGAGCTTCTTCCCGAGCATCGAATCCGTCACCGTTGACCTGAGCGGCGCTTCCGTCGACCCGACCAGGCTGCCGCCCAAACCAGAACAGTTGAGCGCCCGCGAAAAGGGTCCCGTCGTTGCACAATTTAAGCTCATGGGCCAGCCGATCTCCTACCAAAAGGCTGGAATCAATCTAAACCTCGCGGCGACCAACGTCCTGTTCGACTACGCCAGGGATGAGCAGCAGCGTCTGCTCCTGGTCCCCAGTCACATCGAATCGGGCGAGCTTCGAATCGATGTCCGCCATGCCGATCTGGAAGCTCTCATTCTCGCTGGCGCGCAACTCGCCGCCGCGCCCCATGGTGTAAATATTCAAAGAGTGCAGCTGACCGCGAGTTCACTGGGCTCTCGCAGCGCCAAGATCAACTTGCGTATCGTCGCTAAAAAGCTGTTTATAACCGCGACAATTCGAATAACTGGTCAGTTGGAAATCGATGAGCTACTCAACGCATCGCTGAACAATCTTTCGTGCGAGGGCGACGGAGTGGTCGGCTCGATCGCCACCGGCTTGCTCCGCCCCAAACTCCAGCAGATCGACGGCAAGACATTTCCATTAATGGCGTTTTCCCTCGGTGACACCAAGCTTCAAGCCATTCAGTTCACGACGAGCGATCCGCTTTCCCTGCGCGCCAGCTTCGGAAGCTGACGGCGCAAAGCAGACGTGGCGGCCGATTTGGTATCGGCCGCCACGTCGTGGACTTCACAATTTCATCCCAGATCAAATCAATGCGCAGTCGCCCCCTCGGCGATCTGCGATGCGAGTCGCCTCCACCGTGTCGGCGTCAAACCGGTCGCCTGCTTGAAACGACTTGTGAAATGGCTCTGGTGCGCGAAGCCGCAGTCGGTTGCAATTTGGGCGAGCTCTTTCTGACGTGACATTAACATCTGCTTGGTCTGCTGGATTTGGCAGGCAAGCAGGAAATGCTTGGGGGTCTGGCCGATCAAGTCAGTAAATCGGCGGTGGAAATGGAACGGGCTCAGGTGAGCTTTCTTCGCGATGTCATCAAGCGTCGGGTTCTGGTGAAACTCCTGTTGCATGAATTTCAACGTTGGCAGAAGCCGCACGATCTCCGGATCAGCCTGAACGTCTGCGGGCCGTACCGCCACCCATTCACAACTGTCAGGCTGAAGGCAGAAGAATACAAAGGCGCCCTTCCCAAGCGCCGGATATTCCGAGTAATGCTGCCCGCGAAAAACCCAAAGATCGCCCCATGTATCAGCAAGTGTCACGCGATCTGCTAACGCCGGACCCTTCTTCGCCTGCTCAGCCGCTTGTTTAGCCGTCTGCCCAAGTTCACTTACAAGGCGATGATCAAGCGGAATCCCTTCCTTCGGATACACGACGCTCCCGTCCGCGCTGAAAATGTAAACTCGTTGCGAAGGCCGATGTGACCAGGGTTCGTTGTCGCGACAGCCCTGCGGCTCCCGGCTATGCCGGGCGTTCGCCAGATCTTCGGCCGCGGATGGCGTGACGCGTTCCACGTCGCGTATCTCCGCGTCTGTAAAGTCGCTTTCATCGGGACCGCGACAGAGATACGCAACGGCCGGATAACCGTCGAGAATCGCCCCATCCAATGGTACGGCAACCACATGGCGCAAACCCTGAGGCTTCAAAAATAGCTCGAAAAAACGGCTTGTTTCGAAACCAGCGCCCCATGCTTCAGTCCCCCTGACTGGTCTTCCATGCAGGACGGCCTGCCAGGCGGCTTTGTCTTCCTTCTGGAACTCGGTGGCGTATGTTTTGGTAATTACATCAGAGGACTTGCCTGGCTGAACGATTTGGAGACTCGCACGCGGCAGCGTCGACAGAAGCAAGCCGTGAGAGAATGGAATGGTTTGCTGGAGAACATCTAATAACAGACGGCCGGGGGCCGCTTCGACTTTTACGGGTTTATTCATAGTTCGCGCTTCTAAGGTATTCCCGTCATTAGCTTCGGTGTCATTTAACATAGACGTGTCATACGACCACCAATCGAGGAAGTTTGCTACTTATCAGGAAAGACGGAATTTATTCGACATGCGCCCCCATGCACACCCCTAAAATTTCAAATCTTGAAGTTAACAAGAGTTAGCAACATGTGCGGAAGCAGACTTTCGCTCGCACGTGGTCTCTTGACGACAGCAAGGAGGGCGGCCGTTGCCAAACTGCAACATCCGTCAAAAGCAGAAACGTGAATTTTTGCCACGCACGCCATAGGAATGCGCGTGCGTGACGTTTTTATCATCCCCGCCCGCGTGGTATGGCCATTGTTTATGTCCAGCCATCATCGGAGAAACCTTTATGATCCTTCTCGCACAGCCCTTTTTCCGCGTCAAGTTGAAGATCGCGATCCTCACATTCGCGACCTTCGCAGCACTGTGTTAACCATTCGTCGCTGGGATTGTCGATTTCGGGTCGGCCGCGAGCGTCACCGCGCGTCCTTCCGGGCTAATCCCGAAGATCTGAAACCGGTGTGACAACGGATCGAAGCCGTGTTCCGCACAAATCTCGTCTCGAATCTGGCGCAACTTGTCGCTGTTGAACTCGATCACCCGACCAGTCGCCATGCAGATGAGATAATCGTGCGTCTGGCGGCCTGCCATCACCTCATAATAAGACTGCTTATTGTCGAAAAAGACTTGCTTGACGATCCCCGCATCCTGCAGGTGGTTTAACGTCCGATAAATGGTCGCGCGGCTAACGCTGTATCCCAAGTCCTTGAGATCACTGACCAGAGTCTCCGGCTGAAAAAGCCCGTTCTTGCGAAGCGTCGCGTCCAGGATCATTGCCCGCTCGGGCGTAAATTTCAGCTTTTGCTGGTGTAGGTACCGGCGAAAGATGGCGCATACCGGCTCATACGGGAGCACTTCACGCTCGGCCGCGTTCATCTTTGGGAGACTTGGCAGGATATGCGGGCTTTGCGACATGTGGCTTTCAGTGTAAATCATAGGCGGCCTCGTCGAAAGGCGCATCGACCCTTGCTCCGCGTGCAGCACATTCCGGCGGTCTTGTTAATTCGATGGCGACTCGCCTTAACTCTCCTCGTTGGAACCGGGCTGATCACTGGGTTATTCGCCTGGCACCCATGGCGGCGCAATTGGCCGCCCCCGAACTGCGACGAGATAACGCTCGTGCGTTTTATCGCCACCCCAGCATTCTCAGACCTTGAAATGGAAAAACAGTGGCCCTACATGGTAGAGCTGCGCCACAAGAGCAAACGGATAACAGCCGATTTTCAGGCCGGTCGCATTACCGCCGAGCAATACGAGCTGGCTACGCTCTATGCGTTCATGGAGCGGCGGGTGTACGAGATGAACAGTTACTTCCAGAAAGCATCTGGGCCGCCACGGCAGGCGTTTCTCGATGCGTTGATTGAAGAACATGCACGGCATGGAACGACGTTGTCCTTTCAGCCCGGAGTGTCGCCGGACTACGCTGGTTTTTGGATGAACCAGGTTGCAAAATGGCCGTCGCAGCGCCGCGAGAGGTGGGAGGCGTTCCGCAATGCCCTGAAGGAACGCCGAAATCACAAAGCCGCCACATTCCACGGATAGGCTCTTTCGCAAGCCTAACCGCGGCGATAATCTGTTTGCTCTTGCACGAAAGGCAGAGGATGAAATCAATGCGTTTTGCGGCCGCCATTCTGGCGGCTATTTGTGTCTTTTCACTCATCACGAGCGCTGCGGATACCAAACCCGGGGAGCTGATCAAAGATCCTGCGCCACCCAGCACGAAGCCGGCCTTCGCCCCGCGCGACCGAAGCGGCGAAGAAAAGCTTGGCTGGAAGCTGGGAGGCCAGGCGTACACTTTCCGCAACCGCACCACCTACGAGACCATCGACCAACTTGCCCAGCTCGGCCTTGGCTACATCGAGTTCTATCCCAACCAGCCGCTCAGCAAAGACGACAAGTCCAAGACCGATCACAATATGAGTGATGAGCAAATTGCCGCCCTCAAGAAGAAGCTCGAAACGGCCGGCGTCAAACCACTGCATTACGGTGTCATTCCGCTCGGCAACGATGAGAAGGCCGACCGCAAGGTGTTTGAGTTCGTCAAGAAAATGGGCATGAACGCGATCGTCTCCGAACCTGAGCCCGGCTCGGCTGAACTAATCGACAAGCTGTGCGAAGAGTACGGAATCAACGTCGCGATTCATAACCATCCGCAGCCGTCCCTGTACTGGAACCCCGACACCATCCTCGAATACTGCAAAGGTCGAAGCAAGCGGATCGGTTCCTGTGCCGACGTTGGCCACTGGCAGCGATCTGGAATCAATCCAGTCGAAGCGCTCAAGAAACTTGAAGGCCGGGTCATCTGCCTCCACTTCAAGGATCTCAATGAGTTCGGCGACCCGAAGGCACACGACGTGACATGGGGTACGGGCAAGGGCGACGCCGCTGGAATGCTCGCCGAACTGAAGCGGCAGAACAGCAACTTCGAGTTCGCGATCGAGTATGAAACATTGTCGCCGGAACTTGCGTCGAACGTTGCAAAGTGCATCGAATGGTTCGACAAGGAAACTGCAAAACTAGCCGGCACTGCAAAGTAGCCGTTGATCGTCGCACAAACCCTGACTACGCTGACTGACCTGACTCACAAAGGATCCAACATGTTCAAATCATTCGCCGCCATTGCACTCATCGCTTTTGCACAGGTCGCTTTTGCTGCCGACGATAAGCCGGCCGCGCCCAAGCAGTGGAAAGAGCCGCCGGCCATGATCATCGACCCAGCCAAAACCTATACCGCCACCTTCGACACCACCAAGGGAAAGATCGTCATCGACCTCTTCGCCAAGGAAGCTCCCAAGACCGTCAACAATTTCGTCTTCCTGACCAAGCAAGGGTTCTACAACGGCCTCAATTTCCACCGTGTAATCCCCGACTTCATGGTCCAGGGCGGCGATCCCGAAGGAACCGGTGCGGGCGGCCCCGGTTACAACTTTGAGGATGAAGTTGACCCAAATACCAATCCACACAAATTTGCCCCCGGCACTCTCGCCATGGCCAACCGCGGGCCCGCAACCAACGGCTCGCAGTTCTTCATCACCCACGTAGCAACCGACTGGCTCCAGGGTAAGCACACAATCTTCGGCCAGGTCCACGACAAAGCCAGCCAGGACGTTGTCAACAAAATTGAAAAGGGCGACCAGATCAAGACGGTCGTGATCGACGAAGGCAAGTAAGCAGTATCCAAGAATTAGGCCGGGTCGACAAAGGCCCACACAGCACTGCTGCATTTATTTCGTCGTCGTCTCCCATACCTTCTTGTCCGCGGACGGCGAAAGCAGCGCCGCGTTCGAAATGGTGTTCGACGTCGTCGTTCCCTGGATGGTCATCCCAAGAGGCGCTTGCATCGTTGCCGCGCCTGTCACGGTCGTGCCGTTCACGGAAACATTGTCGAAAACGGATGTGTTCGAGGTCGTAGCCTTCGAACAAACCAGCAGGCCAATGTAGACGCTGGCCGCCATCGTAACGCTCGTCGATCCAACACTGCTCCAGGTCACGCCATCGGCCGAACGGTATCCCGTAAACGTGTTGCCGCTCCTGACCAGCTTCACCCAATATGGAGCTGCGCCGCCCGTAAAATTCCCAGTGCTGCTGCCATTCGCCGTCGTGCGGCGGATGAACACCATACCGTTGGTCGGAGTGACGACAACCGACGCCTCGCGCGATCCGGCCGCCAGCGTCTCACGAATCATCACCCCTGCCTTGGCCCACGCATTGGTGTTCTGCACGCTCACAACCCGTGCGATGATCGTCCCATCTCCGACCAGCGATCGATAGACGTAATTAAAACCATCGGCACCGTTCCAGATATCCGTACCGGCCCCCTTCAGAGTAAATACGCCGTTCGCGGCCGACGCGCTTCCGGCGGCGCTCACACTGCCGATATCAGAATCGCTCCAGCCCGCCGGTAAGGTCGGTTGCGGCGTGCTGACGCTGGCAATGTTGGTGTAAGCTGAAACGCCCGCGACGTTCACCGCCTGGACGCGATAGTAATACGTGACCCCCGCGCTCGCGCTCGTATCCGTGTAAGTCGTCGAATCGTCCTCAGCTTGCGTGATTGGATTGAAGTTGATGTTGTCGGTGGAACGTTCAATGCCAAATGCGCTCTCATTGTTCGAATTGTCCGTCCACGACAAGCCGATCTGCGTGCTGGACAGCGCAACGGCGGACAAACCCGTCGGCGCGGCCGGCCGCGATAACACATCCAAACTGGCCGTGTTTGAATAAGCGGAGTTGCCAACGGCGTTCCACGCGCTGACACGATAATAGTATGTGAATCCCGTCACGGCCGTCGCATCAAGGTACGTCACAACGCCCACACCCGTCGTCCCAATCTGCGTAAAAGTGACATTGTCGGTTGAGCGTTCAACCAAAAAACCGCTCTCGTTGCTAGCATTATCGATCCAGGCCAGATTGATCTCGGTCGCTGAGAGAGGCGAAGCGGTCAGTTGCGTGGGGGCAGCGGGCGCTGCTGGCCCAGCCATCGCCATCAGCCGCGCACCAGCCCAGTCGGCATGATCATATGAATTACCATCGCCCGCATCGGTCACAATCAGCGTCAGTTGTTGTACGCCCGCGACATTCAGGTTCAGCCACGGCGTCGCACTCTGATTCGTCAGCTTTCCGCTGTCATAAATCTTCACGCCATCGGCCATCACCTGAAAGCTGATCGAGCCATTGGTTCCCTCTTCGTCATCCACTCCGACATCCGACAAAAAACTCTGGTAATGCCCTGCCAGATTGAAAACGATTGTCGAAGCCGCGTGGCATCCAATGCCCTTCGAATATGTCACACCATTGAGCGTCATGGTGCGCCCGTCGCCGGCAGACTGACCGCCGTTGCTCGTATCCCGTTCCACCGGCCCCCAGCCGCTCGTTGCCGATACCCATGGCAGATCGCTCAGGTAAGCGGCATTTTGCGTCGTCGCAAACTGCGTGTTCGAATAAGGTGAATTTCCGCCCGCGTTGGTGGCGCGAACGCGATAATAATAGTTCTGCCCGGCCACTATCCCCGTCCCCCCAAGGGCCGTGTCGGCAAACGTCGTGACGCTGCCTGTAGTCGTCCCGATCTGTGCGAAATTGACGTTGTCTGTTGACCGTTCAATCAGAAATCCAGATTGATTGGTGGCGTTGTTTGTCCATGACAAACTAACCTGCGTCCCCGAGACTACCGTCGCCAGGAGGTTGCTCGGAGCCGCCGGGGCAGTCGCGGCGCCGATCGAATAGTCATCAATCACCTGCCCACTTCGATTGATGAACTGAAAGTCAATCGACGTATCTCCCGCATCGATCAACATCGCCCCATAATCCGAGCTGTAGCGAACCTGACTGCCGGCAACAATTGAGTTGTAGCCGGTCAGGCTTTCGCCCCCCGAGCCGTCAACAAAATAAGGCAGGCCGTTCTCGGTCAACCGTTCGTAGTCATGATCATGTCCGCTCAAAACGGCTGTCGCGCCCCAGGTTTTAAACGGCCAGTTCATCGCCGCCGTTCCTCCGCTCACACCCGATGTGTACGGCGCATGATGAAAAAACACCAACTTCCACTTCGCCGTCGAAGCTGCCATCGCGTTCTTCAACCAGCTTGCCTGGATCGAGGTGGCCGACGTCCCATCAGGTTCGCTTGAGTCACTGTCCACAACAAAGATGCCAATGTTCCCCTGCTGCGTAGTGTAGTAGCGCTCGTTGTTGGGCAGCGTGAAATAATCGAGATATGGCTTTGCACCCGTCGCCACCCAGTCGTGATTGCCAAGGCTCGGCCAGAAATGATTGACCTTGTCCGCCGCGCCGGCACCGTATGTTCCTTTGTATGGATAGATGAACTGCTGGTAATACTTCCCGATATTCCCGTCTATCGTGCTCGCTGAGCCGTCGGGATAATTGTTGTCACCCACCGTAACCACAAACGACGGATTCCAACTTTTGACAAGATTGGAAACGTCCAAAGTTGCCTGGCTTGCCGAAAAATCGCCCACCACTGCGAACCGTGTATCGGAAAGCATGAGGCGGGATTCGAGGGCTTCCACACAAACCGATCGGCAAATCCGGGCAGAAGACATGATTTATCCTCCGCCGGGCAATCACCCGGACAGCCCGTCAATTTACATTTCAGTGCGCCCCGTGCCAACTGCAGTTTTGACCATCCAGCAACGGATTTTTAAGCCGTTTAGCTGGCTTTGGTCACCCGTCACGGATACAGAGCTACCATCCAACGCCCGTTCGACACATAAAACATGTCGGATTCGGTTGGCCAATGAAAGGCGTTCGAAGACGACTTGCGACAGAGGCGGATAGGCGTAGAATGCTCCGCTCGCAAATGCAGCCGTAGCTCAATTGGATAGAGCGGCGGTCTACGGAACCGCAGGTTACAGGTTCGACCCCTGTCGGCTGCACTGAATACCCCTCAGGTTCATTCCCTGAGGGGTTTTGCGTTGACGGGTTTCATCTTTTCGAACGCTTTTTACTGACAGATTGCTTCACTTCGCCCTCCGGCGAGTAAGCGGGTGGCGAATAGAAATTCACGGTCACAAGCGGCACCCGCCCGGTGTTGATAAGCTGATGCCGCTCATTCTTTTCGATCAGCAGCAGTGAACCCGCCTTCAGCGAAATGCTCCGCCCCCTTGCTTTGGCCCGACCAATTCCCTTCACGATAAACAACCACTGCTCGGCCTTCGGATGCTCCTCCTCCGGCTCATCGCTGGAAGACTGTCCCGGCCTCAGAACCATCGTCGCGGCCTGCACGCTGGCCGACGACAGAAGTGGCGTAAACAGCTTCGTCGACCTGGAGGCATTGGTGTGCTTCATCGCGTCACGGCTTCACATCTGG
>JBBRHH010000049.1:0-18025 GCA_038222915.1 Tepidisphaerales bacterium | reverse complement strand
GTCCTCGCCATCCTGCTTTCCCAATAAATGAGCCAGTTGATAGTGAACAAAATAATCGTCCGGCGACTTCTTGATCGCCTCGCCGAAAAACTTGATCGCCTGGACGTAGTCTCGATTCTCGCGGTAGAAAAGACCCATCAGGGTCTGAACCTGCGTCTTCTCGGGGTGTTCCTGCGTCAGCTTCAACAGGAACTGAGGGACCTTCGACTCCGCGTCGCTGCGCTGGGCGATCTTGTACATTCTGTAGAACGCATCTTCGTTTCGAGGATTGGTGAGCAACGAATCCAGCTCGGCAACAAACTCCGGCCACGACCCACCCAGCAGATCCTGCAGTTTCAAGTCCTTGTACCCCGCATCGGCTGCGAACAAGGGCGCGTCCAGGGCGGCAATCAACAGAAGCAATGTACAAACGAGTTGCTTCACAATGGGTTCCTCCGAAACGCACGCACAATTGCCGGCCAGCGCCGGGCCGCGACGTCACCCAAAAACAGAATACATGCGGCGAAGAGCGCCCAATGCCCGACGTCCGTCTGGGTTTCGCGGCGCTTGCCGGTCAGCGACGTCATCGCGGCCATATCCGCATCCAGCTTGCCGCCGCCCGCTTCGCACAGATCCCGCAGAAACTTCGTGTCTGGCCCAAGCGTCAGGTACTCTCCGAAATTCGATACCACGATTCCGGTCGAGACGATCTGACCATGGTCGGGTCCACGAAATTTGGCGGCGTAAAGACCCTTCGAACGAATCCGATGCGTCGCGGAATACTTGCCCGGTCCGTCCGCGCTCAATTCAAATCGATCCATGTTGCTGCGCGTATAAAGCAGCCCTTGCTCACCGAGCGAATACAGTTCGCAATGCACGTTCTTCCCGCTGATAAATCGCTCCTTCAGGTCGAGCAAATCGACGCTGGCGCGCACCGACTGCCCGCTGACGCTGAGGTGTGGAACCAGCCTGGTGGTTTCCGAGCGCCGCGCGACGCCCAGCACGACGCCGTTCCAGAACGTATCGAAGTTGCGTCCCCATTCACGAGCCCACAGCACTCCCCATTTGTCTTTGACATCTGACGTAAACACCGCGGCACGCCCTTCGCCGCAATCCCAGGAAGCAAGGAGCGGATCATATTCCGGTGGCACGGCCAGGATGTTGGTGGCGCCGATTTTCAGTTTCGTGCGCACGTACCCGAATAGCATGGGCGCAGTGTTAATATCCAGGTTCTCGATGGACGGGGATTCGGCGATCTTTTGCGGTCGAAACGGGTCTTCGGCAACAACGCCGCCTTCCACCTCACCGAAGAGCGTCTTGATTGCATTCATCTGGGTACCGCCACCATTGAGCGTCGTCAGACACTGTCCACCCCCCCAGCGTGACATTTCCTCCAAAACTTTCGTGTCTGAATCTGGGCCGGCGGGTATTGTGGAAATGCGATAGTGATCCGAATTGAGTTTTGCGGCCAGACGCGGATAGTTATATCCGGCATCGAAATAGCCGTCCGACAGCACCACAATCTGCTTGAGGCGCGTGTCCTGCTGGGAAAGTTCTTCGGCGGCGCGGCGCATCGATTGATAGACATTCGACCCCTTGTCGAAGGCCTCAGGCCCCGCGAACTCACGTTGAATGTCCTCCCGGATGTGGTCGCGATCGTAGACTTTCTGCATGCGGACGAGCCAGCGCGGGGCGGTACGCTCATTGCCCGTCCCAATGATGCCCAGGAAATCGTTGGGCGCGAGCCGGTCGGAAATCGCCTGTGCCACCGTCCTGACAAATTCCGGCGCGTCGAAATCCTGACCGTTGGGAAGCTTCTGCGTCAACATGCTCCGGGACGTGTCGACCACCAGCACCAACGAAGAGGATGGCCGCGCAAGGCCTTCCTGCAGGCACGATACAGGTAGGATGTCGTCGAGCGGCGTCCCCGCATACTGGCCAGCGGTCAGGCTGTGTTGCCCGCCGATCACCACCGCCCCGCCGCCGAAGTCGCGAACGTAGTCGCGCAACACGCGCATTTGATTTTCAGAAAGACTCGTTGCGGGAACGTTGTTAAGCACGACCGCATCAAAGCCAAATAGCTCCAGAAGCGTTTGCGGCGAGCCATACGCGTCGCGGTATTCGATAAACGACTTATTCGAACGCAACGCTTCGATCAGGCGGCTGGATTCCAATTCATGCGTTCCGATGACCAGAATATGCGGCGCGCCCACCGCGGTCAGATAGGCGAACGCCTGGTCGTTTTCGCGCGGCTGTGTCTCTTTCGTTTCAAAAACGGCGCGGTAAACGTACTGACCGCTTTCGGTGACGCTTTGCCGGAACGTTACATCGGAGGCCCCCTGTGGAACCGTCACTTCTTTGGAACCCGCCAGAAAACCGTTTCGATACAAAACGATCTTTCCCGCCGCTTCACGCGTCGACATCAACGCAACTTTGGCATCGAATGCTTCCTGAATGCGCACCTGGGTTGGAATATTTAATGAGGCAACCAGCACGTCCAATGGACGCTCACCCGCACTTGCCGCGAGTGGCGCTGGAACACTTCGCGCGTTGATGTCGATCCCGCTCTTGCGCAGGCTCCCGGCCAGTGCCAGCACCGAGCCGTCCGTCTCATTACCGTCGCTCCAGAGAACGATCCGCTTTCCACTGGCGGCGGGAAACGTCGACGCCGCCAGTTCAAACGCCGCGTCGATGCGTGTCTCGTTCCGTTCCAAATCGGCGAACGCCTGTGTGCCGGGCTTTGCGTCGAACGCGTTCTGGATGAATGATTGCGCCGCCTGTTCCGTAATGGGCTTCGCCGTCGGCGGAACACTGACGCGGCAGCGGCCGGCAAACACCAACATGCCGAATTGTCGTTTCTCCGACGCCGCCTTCGAAAGGTCAGCGATCTCTTTCGCCACGTCGTTCATTTTGTCGCTCGGCATGCTTTCGGACACATCCACCATGGCGAGCGTACAAAGCCGTGTTTCATCCGAAGACCGCCACGCACGCATGCGAACCAAGCCCGTCGCGACCAAAATGATGCCCACCGCGCGCAATATGGCGACCACAACTCTACGCCCGCGGCCCGCTGCCGCTTCGGTTTTCAGCGCGTAATAAAGCACCACTGGCAGCAGCAGGAGAAGCAGCGAGTAAACGGGTGCGAGCGACTCAAAGCGTATGCCGGTCATTCTTTCGTCCTAGAAGAAAATCCGGCGGTGGAACAAATAATTCTCAGCCACCATTAACGCACAAGCCAACGCCGCGAAGTATGCCCATAAGCTCGCGGACGCGTGGTGCTCCACCAGCGTGTTCAATGACGTCGCGTCCGCGCGGTTGTTTAAAATCGCGCCACGTTCGTCCACCGTTCCAATTCGAATGGCGTCAGCCGCCGATAAATTACTCGCGCGCCCCGAACCAAAGTTCACTGCGAAACCGCGAGTGGCTGTTGTTTCCGCGTCGCCCTTGTAACGGTAGATCCCGGGGCGAAACGTATCGAAGAACATGATGTTCTCCGCCCCCGGAGGAACGTCGAGTGTTTGCGGCGTCCCATTGTCCGGCAATTGCACCGTCACCGATTTCCAACTGCTGTCGACCGGAATCGACATGGCTTCGCCCGGAGCGATTTGTGTCACCGGTTCCACGCCGCGCTTGAACCATTCAAACGCATTCAGTACGAACAACGGAAGTTCTTTCTTGAACTGAATGTCGGAATCAGACGGATTAAAGCCGAGATAGACGAGTTTGTGCCGCTCGAGTTCGCGCGCAAGAATCAGTGGGGAGCTGACCAGCTCCGCAACCACGTCGGTCGTCCTGTCGTTGAATTGCAGGTCCTTCGCGCGCCTCAGAAACACATCGCGCAGGTTCAAGTAGTTCATCAGCGGATGGCCTTCGTCCCATTTGCGGATGAGCGGCTTATCGCCCAATACCCCTTTCACCACAACGGGAATTTCGGACGTCTCCGCGTTAACGAAGAGTGCGTGGCAGGGTGGCAGTTCGCCAGCGGACGGCGCCCAATTGTCGAAGACGACCGCCTCGAATTGCGACGCGAGTGCCCTCTTGTCCTGCGAAATCTTCTGGTAGTCGGCGGCGGCAAGAAATCCGCCCTCCACGCCGGTGTCGCTGCGCAGCACGCGCGCGAGGTAATAGTCGTTGGCGGCCTTTTCATCCATGGGTTCGCGGGTCACCAGGGCGACTTTCATCCGATGTGGAGCGGGCAGAAAGTCAATGGCTTCGTTGTCCTCTTGAATCGCGTCTTGAACGGCCAGCCGTGCCTTAAGCGTGCCGCCGCGGCGATAGTCGATGCTGAAATTGACCACTTCCGTACCGCCCGCCCCAATCTGCGCGATCGTCGCACGCTGCACCTTTCCATCAAGATACAATTCGACGGGAACCTTTAGCGGCTGACGTGTGCTGTTGAAGATCGAAACAGCGGTTTCAATCTCGTCGCTGTTGAATTTCTTACGGCTCTTGAATCCTACGATGCCCACATTCTCAGCGGACTTGCCGACTTTAACGCAGCGAATCTTGCCGGCCGCGTCCGGCAGGTTGTTTAACGCGGTGAAGTCTGCCGAATCGGTCGACCCGTCGTCGATTACGGTAACACGCACATTCTTTTCATTCTTGGCCAGTTCGACCGCCAGTTGACAGGCCGAAGCAAACGCGGCCGTTTCGTTCCGCGCCTCGAGCAAGGAAACATCGCGGTCCAACACCGCCGGTTCGCTCTCGCCGCTGCTGATGATCGTTGTCCGTGCGCCGACGCCGATGACGGTCATCCGGTCACCAGGATTCAGTGCGCGGATCATGGTTTGCAAAGCCCCCTTCTCAATATCCAGCCTCGACGGGCCTGCGGGTGCGGACTTTTCGAGGCCTTCCAGCACTTTCAACGGTGTGTCGTCGCGGGCGCGCGTCGATGCCGAAAGGTTGACCAACACCAATTCCAGGCGTCCACCGTCCGGTCCGGCGAAAAACGGACGCGCGAACGCGAAAAGCAAAGTGAGTACGATCGCCAATTGAAACGCCAGCGAAATCATCGTCCGCCGTTCGCTTGACATCCGCTTGCCCGCGCGCGCCACCTGCAGCCAGGGCGCCAGATCCGCGACCAGGACTCTTCGTCGCGGCATGCGCAAAAAGTAGATAACGGCAATTCCAGCGGCGACGCACAGCAGCCACAGCCCGGCGGGAAACATCAGGCTCATGGATGTCCCTCATCTTTGGTCCGACCGGATTCCAACCGCATCCAGTTTTTGAGCTTGTCGACCTGCCCGGCCGGGATGTCCCCTTTCTCGAGCTCGCGATTGAGCAGATCCTGTTGAGCGCGTTTCACGCGCAATGCCGCGTCACTCTTGGGGTCATCGATGGCGGCGTCACGATCTTTCTGATATTTCTCATCCGTGACCAGGAGTGCGCTGGCGTCAATGGAGACGGCATTGGTTTTCAAGCCGATCTTCCCGCGTGCTGCGTTCGCGTTTGCAGCGGACAATTCAGTCTGTCGTTGAAGCTGCTCGAGTTCGTCCGATTCAACCGCGGCTTTTACCCCCATCGCTTTTTGAACGCGATCCCGCACAATTTGTTCAGTGGGCACTTGTGTTGCGATGCGCACTCCGGTGACCTTCTGGCCGTTTGCCAGAACAAATTGGTACGCTTCCTTGTTCTTGCGCTCGAACTCGTCGTGCTGCTGGCGAATCTGGTCCAAGTCCGCGACGGCGTTCTTCATCGCTTCAAACGCGGCCGCCCCGTTGCCCCCTTTATAGTTGATCCCCTTTTCGCTGATCTTGCGCATCAGGTCTGCGCTGGTCATCTTCTTCATTTCCGCTTCGCTGATATTCATCGCTTCGAGCATCTTCTTGATGTCGTCCTTCTGCTCGGCGGATACGCCCGGCAGATCCTGCAAGCCCTGCAGCATGCTCAGCATTTCGGTCTGTGTTTCCCGCGCTACGGCCTGCTCTGCCGGAACAATTCTCGTTGGATACAGCAATCGAAGGCAGCCCACGCAAGCTCCTGTAATGAACAGGCCACGTGTCGCACGTTGTGTCCAGAGAGGTTTTCCATCGCGGCCTAGCTTCGCGCCGCGCGCAGCAACCAAGCCGTCCTGAATCGCCAGTTCAGCCAGCGGACTACGTCCAGAGCTGCTCGCGCTCTGAGTCAGAAAATAAAGCGCATTCGTCAGTCGGTCGTGGAGTCCGAGCTGCTTGTCGAGCAATTTGGCGGCGGAGTAAATACTTCGCGAAGACCGTTTCCAACCGATAAACAAGCCGGCTAAAAACGCGGCGGGAATGGCATAAAATGAAAGCGCTGCCGTACCTTTCGACAAACCACCTATTTTTGCGGCCAGAATCAGCACCAGTGCAGCGATGCTCCCCCAAAACAGCGCCGAAAATCCGGCTCGAACGGCTTCCGCAATCGTCAAGCGGCGACGGAATCGCGCTACCAGATCTGTGATTGGGTTAAGCGGTGCCATCCTCGGCTCCAATGTCAGCGTTCACTGCCATATACCCGTCTGCGCGTGGATTGTCAGAAGGAACTCCACGAATTCACGACGTATTTCGAACAGGCGCTCGGGTTGGTGAAGCACACGAGCAAACGCAGGATTCGTTTGGAAAACGAATCGAGTTCCGGGGGAGTATTCTTTGGATGCAACGGAACGATATTGGGAGAGCATGATCGAGGCAAATACATCCGACGATCTTCTGCTGGACGCGCAATTCTCGTCTCGCCTGAGTCAGCTTTCGCTCGTCTCCCCGCGGGCATTTCGCGGCGTGAGCAGCGGCAAACGCTTCAGCCGTTCGCGGGGTGCTGAAGGCATGGAGTTCGCCGATCACAAGGAATATTCGGCCGGCGACGATTTTCGCAGTATCGACTGGAACGTCTATGCGAGACTCAACGAACTTGTCGTGAAGAATTTCGAAACCCAGGAAAGTCTGCGGCTCTACGTGCTCCTTGACACCAGCGCCTCCATGGCTGGCGTTTCGACCGATTCAGTGCCTTCACGAAAATTCGATGTCGCGCGACGTTTGGCGGCGGCGCTTGCCTACATTGGTTTTAACAACGAAGATTGGACCGGCGTCTATAATTTCAGCCATACAGTTGGCGAAAGCTACGCCCCGCCGGGCAAACCGCGCACAGCGTTGATGCTTGATCACCTGGGCAAAACCCAACCCGGCGGCAAGTCGGACTACAAGAACGCATTCAAGAGTTTTACGATCCAGCAAACCCGCCCCGGCCTGGCGGTCATCATCTCCGATTTCGCGAATGCCAATGGCCTCGACGATGGATTGAAGTTCCTCGCCTACAACAATTTCATCATGACGGCGCTGCACATCACCGATCCAAATGAGGAGAACCCCGCGCTCGTAGGGGAGGTCGATCTGGTGGACATGGAGACCGGCCAGAACGTGCCGCTGACGGTGCGAGGCAATACGTTGGCCGGATATCAAAAACTGTATCACGCACATCTGGCACGCGTGGCCAAATCATTCTCCGTATACGACGCAACGTATGTTCGGATTTCAACGAACGACGACGTAAAGCAGGTGGTATTGAACACGTTCAAACAACGTCGAATTGTCCACCAGCGCTGATTGTTATAGACCTCAAGAATCTCGGAGGTAAACGCCGTCTGCTTGCCCCGCGCTCAGGTCGGAACACGTGTCACGGATAGACCGCAGTGGAACAGAGTGCGTGTTCTACGGCTCCCGAGTTCTTCTTCACCCACTGCTATATTTCGCTTCGTAACTATCGGGGCGACGGGACGGCTGTTGGACCTCTTCTGGCCGGGGTCCGCGGCTGGGAAGCCGGACTGCGGCGCCATCTTGGTGGATGCCGTTTCCTTCCTGGTCCTTCGCGACAGGGGACCATTCCACAGTAAGAGAATTGAGAAGCGTCCGAAGGCTAAAACTCGAATGCGCCGATATCAACGATCAGGCTGCCGCTGCCATCACCGTCGCGCGGGCGTTTGATGCCGCGCTGATCCGTGGCGGGCGCGCCGGTGTTATCGCCCTTGTCGATGGCCGGGCTGCCTTTCAGCAGTGCATGGGTGAAAGTGGAGCCGCCGTTCTTGGCAAGGGCACCGAGCTTCGGGTCAATTGGATCCGAGGACGTCCCCACGTGATCGCCATTGATGCCGTTGGTGAAGCCCGTGCTGTCGGTGGCGTCGCCGATGAGGTTGTGGCCCTGGCTGGTGAACGCGCCCTTCAATTCCGTGCCGGTGCCGGCAAAGGTAACGAAGTTGCTGGCGATGATGGTGTTTTTGATGTCGATCGTCCCTCCGGCATTGAAGATGCCGCCGCCGTCGTGGGCGCTGTTCTCGACAACGGTGTCATTGAGAAGGGTGGCATTGTTTGCGCTGAGGCCGCCGCCGCTGGCGACGGTGTGGTTGCCGCTGATGGTGCAGTTGGTCAGGTTCGCCGTCGAAGCGTTGATACCGCCGCCGGTGCTGACGGCGATATTGCCGTTGACGGTGCAGTTGGTCAGGTTTGCAACGTCGGCCTGGATGCCACCGCCGGTGCTGTAGGCGATATTACCGCTGACGGTGCTTTTGGTAAGGGTCGCCGTGCCGGCAATCACGCCTCCACCACTGGTGCCGGCGTGGTTACCGCTGGCGGTGCTACCGATCAGGATCGCCATGCCGTCAGCGAAGACGCCGCCGCCCAAGGTGCCGGCGGTATTGGCGCTGACTGTGCTGCGGGTCAGGGTCGCCTTGACGTTGGTGAACACGCCGCCGCCGGAGCCGGTGTCTGCGGTATTGCTGCTGATGGTACTATCGGTCAGGGTCGCCGTGGTGGAAGCGAAGATGCCGCCGCCGCTACCATGCGCGATATTGCCGGCTACGGTGCTTTTGGTCAGGGTCGCGGAATCGGAGACGTAGATGCCACCGCCGTCGGTGCCGGCGTGGTTGCCGCCGACCGTGCTGTGGGTCAGGGTAGCGCTATCGGCATTGATGCCGCCGCCCTGAATGCCGGCATTATTGCCGCTCACGGTGCTGGCGGACAGGTCTGCGCCGCCGGAAGTGAAGATGCCGCCGCCATTGGCACCGGCGGTATTGCCGCTGACGGAGCTGTTGTTCAGCGTCGGGTGGTTGGCGAAGATGCCGCCGCCGTTGGCGCCGGCGATATTGCTGCTGACGGTGCTGTTGGTCAGGTCTGCCCTGTCGGCAAAAATGCCGCCGCCGACTTCGCCGGCGAGGTTGCGGCGTATGGTGCTGCCGTTGGCGGTGAACTGGCTGTTTTCTTCGATGAAAATACCGCCGCCGGAGACATCCGCCACGTTGCGGCTGAGCGTGCTGCGGACAAGCGTCACGTCGCCCGTGCCAGGAGCGAGGGCGTCGGAGATGCCGCCCCCGTTCCCCGAGACACTGTTGGCGGTGATGATGCTGTCGCGAACCGTCACATCGGCATTGGCGAACAGGATGCCGCCGCCATCGCCGTCCACGTGCCCGCGACGGACGGTCAGGCCCTGGAAGGTGACGGCTATGGAACTGGGGGTGGTGCCGATCACATTGAAGACACGGTCGAGCTTCCGGGCATCGACGATTGTAGAGCCGGCGCCAGCTCCTTTGATGGTCAGACTGCTCGTGATGTCGAAGTCGCCGCTGAGGTTCGCATCATCTCCAGTTCCAGCGAGGGTGATCTTGTACGCTCCGGCCGACAGGACGATGGTGTCCGGACCGGGCCGGGTGTTGGCCAGGTCGATCGCCTCGCGGAGCGAGAGCTTGTTGTCACCGCCGGTCAAACCGTCGGCGCGGGTGTTCACCACGATGAGGGGGTTGACGGACAACGCCAGGCGCTGCTCCAGCATTTCGCATAGTGACCGAAAGGAGCCGTCGCTGGGACGTCGGCCGCGGGGGGCCGGATTGGAGTGTGGGTTTGAACGACAGTTGAGGAGCTTGAAGAACATGGCATGGACCCTTTCTGGAAAAGCAAGGAAAATGCTAACGCGCTATGCGGGACTGAGCACAAGCTTGTAGTTGCCCTTGCCCCCCTCGCCGTTGCCATTGGCAACGACGCGGACGAGGTATCGGCCGCTCGCAAGTGACTTGCGGATCATCTCGCTGGCAGTAACCTGAAGATGAGCCGCGAAATGGCCGTTCGAGGCCATGACGAATTTTAAGATGTCGGCCGAATCACCGGGGCCGACGGCGTCGCTGAATTCGCGCGCGCCGTAGAGGGTGCCGGTGTTGTTGGCGGTGTCGAAGGTGTCGCCGGGGTCTGGGGTGATGGTGAGGTACAATCTGGATTCGAGGGGGTCGATGAATCGGGGCATGGGCGCTTTCCTCGTTGGACACAGGTTTTGTCGCCCGGGCCCAAGCAAACGGGGAAGTCCATTTCCAGTTCAAGTCGCACAACGTCCTTGCTCACCATCCTACCACGGGATCGTGTCGCGAGGCAGGAGAAACGCGCCTTGCGGTCGACCAGGGGCCCTGTTGTTTCTACACGCAGGACAGCGGCGGCAAGCATGAAACAACGCCCGGCAAATACGTCCTTTGGTCCTCGCGCAAATGTCTGCAGGAAAAATTGACATTCGCAGGGACGCCCGATCGGATCGGTGACATGATCAAAAGTAGCGTTTCGCTGAAGGCGATCTGTTCGTTGATTATGACGTGAGATGAACGAGATATGTGGATCCGGGTGCGACGGTCGCACCCGGAGTCATTAGTCCCGGTACAGCAGGAGACTCGTCAAGGAATGTCAATCGGGGCGACAGGATTCGAACCTGCGACCTCTAGACCCCCAGTCTAGCGCTCTAACCAAACTGAGCTACGCCCCGGGCAGTCCAGCGATTCTACACGCTATCCCTACACAATCAACCTCAACGTTATCCCGCTTGTTGCCCCACTCCTACCCCACTACACTCCGCAGAGCCTTTTGACCATTAACCCTCGCTTGTAAACCCAGGCTTCCCGGAGTGCCTCTCTCATGAAAGTTCTGTTGATCGGTAACGGCGGCCGCGAACATGCGCTCGCCTGGAAACTTGCGGCCTCCGCTCGCGTAACCGCCCTCTTTGTCGCACCAGGCAACCCCGGCACCGCACAAGTCGCCGACAATGTCCCCCTCGATCCGATGAACTTCCCGGCCATCGAGGATTTCATCCGCAAAAACGGCATCGAATTTGTCGTCATCGGCCCCGAAGACCCGCTCGCCGCCGGCCTCGCCGATCGCATCCGCGCTATGAAACTTCCCGTCTTCGGGCCAAGCGCCGAGGCCGCCCAGCTCGAAGCCGACAAGTGGTTCGCCAAGGAATTGATGCGCCATCAGGCCATCCCCACCGCCGAAGCCCGCACCTTCACCGACCCCAGCGCCGCCGAGGAATATGTTCTTCATCGCGGCGGTCCACTTGTCATCAAGGCCGCCGGCCTTGCCAAGGGCAAAGGCGTCACCATCTGCCAACGCACCGACATCGCCGTCGAAGCCATTCGCACCATCATGCGCGACCGCGCCCACGGCTCGGCTGGTGCCCGCATTGTCATCGAAGAAATGCTCAACGGCCCGGAATGTTCCATCCTCGCCTTTGTCGACAAAAGTTCCATCTACCTCATGGAAAGTGCCCAGGATCACAAAGCCATCGACGACGGCGACACTGGGCCCATGACCGGTGGCATGGGCGCGTATTCCCCCACCCCACTCATCACCGACTCGGTCCTCCGCCAGATCGAGCGCGACATCCTCGTCCCCACCATCGACGGCCTTCGCCGCGATGGCATCGAATATTCCGGCGTCCTCTACGCCGGCCTCATGCTCACCACCGGCGGCCCACGCGTACTCGAATTCAACTGCCGCTTTGGCGATCCCGAAACTCAGCCCCTGATGATGCGCCTGCAAAGCGATCTGCTCGAAGTCATGCTGGCCGTCGCAGAAAATCGCTTGAGCGAAATCACCCTGAAATGGGACGAACGCCCCGCCCTGTGTGTCGTCGCCTCCAGCGCTGGCTACCCCGGCAAGTACCCCACCGGCCTCCCCATCACCGGCCTTGATGACGCCGACGCGTTGCCCGACGTAAAAGTTTTCCACGCCGGCACCCGCCTCCAGGACGGCAAAACCGTGACCGATGGCGGCCGCGTCCTCAGCGTCACAGCCCTCGGCCGCGATATCGCCGAAGCCCAGACGCGCGCGTACCAGGCCATGCAAAAAATCCACTTCGACGGAATCTATTACCGCAAAGACATCGGCTACCAGGCCATTCGCAAGCTCGGCCTGATTTAATCCGCGTTTATTTCGGCTCCCTCAGGTCTTCCCCATCGCCCGGATCACGATCTCGCGGGTCACCCTGTGGATAGTCGGCGATGTAAGCAAAGACCACCCGCACATCCTCCACTCCTTCCAACTTCTCGATATCCCGCAGTTTGGCCGCCTCGACCGTGCCCTCCACCGCACCGTCGTCATCATCAACGCTGTCAATCTGCATCCCCATCGCCTGCAACCGATCCACAACCTCCTGATTCCGGCCCGCATACTTCGCGTCAATGATCACAACCACGTCCGCTACTTCCGCATCGCGATGTTCCATACCGTCTGCCTGCTTTCCGCGTCGGCCATAGTCCTGAAAATGGAAAACTTTCGGCTTCCCGCTACATTCTCGCCAACCAACGCGGAAGTGTAACTATGAAAATCAGCCTCGAATGGCTTTCTCAATATTTGCCGGGCCCCCTCGACGCCAATACGGCCGCCGACGCCCTCACCAACGGCGGCCTCCCCGTCGAGAATTTCGAGACCGCCGGCACTGACACCATCATCGACGTCGAAGTCACCAGCAACCGCGGCGACTGCCTCTCCCACATCGGCGTCGCCCGCGAACTTTCCGCCCTCCTCAACCGCCCCACCACCGAACTCGCACCCCCAACGCTGCCCACATCCGCGACAACAACCCCGTCCGCAGTCTCGGTCGCCATCGAAGCTGCCGATCTCTGCCCCCACTACACCGCTCGCATCATCCGCAACGTAAAGATCGGCCCAAGCCCCCAATGGATGGCCCGCCGCCTCCTGGCCGTCGGCCTCCCCGTCATCAACAACGTCGTCGACATCACCAACTACGTCATGTTCGAAATGGGCCAGCCCCTCCATGCCTTCGACGCCGACAAAGTCCAGGGCAACAAGATCATCGTCCGCCGCGCAAAGCCAAGCGAAAAGCTCACCAGCATCGATGGCAAAGAGCGGACGCTCGACGCCACCATGCTCGTCATCGCCGACGCCAATCGCCCCGTCGCCCTTGCAGGCGTCATGGGCGGCCTCGACTCCGAAATCTCCAGCAACACCGTCAACGTCCTCCTCGAATCCGCCCGCTTCGACCCCCTCTCCGTCCGCAAAACCTCCCGCGCTCTCGCTCTGAAATCCGACAGCTCTTACCGCTTCGAACGTCAGATCGATCCAACCCTCCCGGAGCGAGCAAGCCTCCGCGCCGCCCAACTCATCCTCGAAACCGCCGGCGGCCAACTCCTCGCCGGCCACGCCGAAGCCGGCTCCCCCAACGACTCCCCGCGACATCTCACGCTCCGCCTCGACAAACTCCATCAGGTTTTAGGCGTAAACTTCCCGTCGCAGGAAGTATTAGAGGCTCTTACCCGCCTCCGCTTCTCCCCGAAACTCCTCGACAATCGCATCGAAGTCACCGTCCCCAGCTCGCGACTCGACGTCAACATTGAAGTCGACCTCGTCGAAGAAGTCGCCCGCGTCCTCGGCTACCACCGCATCCCCATCCGCGAAGAAATCTCCATCCGCATCGCCCCACCCGATCCGGCCCTGCGCACCATCGACACCCTTCGCACGCTCCTCGTTTCCAGTGGCTACTTCGAGGCCATCACCGTCACCTTCGTCAGCGACAACCTCGCCGCCGACTTCAAGCCAAAGGAAGCCGCCACTCTCCCCCGAGCCGAAAAAGTAACCCGCGACTCCAACGCCCACCTCCGCCCCAGCCTCCTCCCCGGCCTTCTCGAAGCAGTTCGCTTCAACGAAAAATCCGGCAACCACGGCGCAAAACTCTTCGAAATCGGCCCCACCTTCTGGTACGACTCTGCCGGCCAACTCGACGAACGCCGCCGCATAGGCCTAATTGGCAGCGCCGACCTCCACGAAGTCCGCGGCGTGGTCGAAACCCTCCTCCATCGCCTCAACGCCCAACTCCCCGTAAAGATCATCCCGGAAGATCGCCCAGGCTACGAACCCGGCGCTGCCGGCCGCATCGAATGGAACAACAAAAACATCGGCCACCTCGGCCTCATCGCCAAATCCGTCCTCACCAAACTAGACCTTCGAGAATCCCCCGCCACCGCCGAACTGGAACTAGCTCCCCTTCTATCCGCCGCCCAACACGTCCCCCAATTAAGCCCAACTCCAAAATACCCAGCGGTCCGTCGCGATGTCTCTCTGGTGGTGGCCGACGCAGTCCTCTACGCCCAAATCGAATCGCTCCTTAGTACGCTTAAACTCCCCGACCTTGAACAGTCTGAATACGTAACAACATATCGCGGCAAACCACTGGAAAAAGGCTCAAAGAGCGTCACCCTAACCTTAGTCTTCCGTTCCGCAACAAAGACGCTTACGAGCGACGAGGTCGAAGCGGCCGTTCAAAAGTTTGTCGTGGAATCCGCAAAGGAACTTAACGCGACCGTTCGCGCGTGATCTTAATCACTGGCTACTATTCTGGACAGAAATGCCAGCCCTCTCCGATTTCAACCTCCCAACCCTAACCGCCCAGCTCCAAACCTGGGGCCATCCAACCTCCCATGCCCGCCGCCTCCTTCGTGCCCTCTACCAATCGCCAGGCAAAGTCACCTTCAACGACACCCAACTCGGCAACTCCCTTCGCGCCAGGCTCGCGACTGACATCGCCCTCCGCCAGTCCACCATCGCGGCCGAGCAGCAAAGCGCCGACGGCACCGTAAAACTTCTCCTCGCCATGGCCAACGGCGGCTCGGTTGAAACCGTTCTCATGCCGTCCCATCGCCCTGACCGCGCCGCCGGCTGCGTCTCCTCGCAAATCGGCTGCGCCATGCGCTGCGACTTCTGCGCCAGCACCCGCAACGGCCTCGAGCGGGACCTCTCCGCCGGCGAAATCGTCGAGCAATTCCTCCACCTTAAGGAGCGCGCCGCCACGGACAACCGCCGCCTGCAAACCCTCGTCTTCATGGGCATGGGCGAGCCCATGCTCAACCTCGACAACGTCCTGGAGGCCATCCGCCGCATCGCCGGCCCCGACCTCGGCCAGCTCGGCGGCCGGCACATCACCGTCTCCACCGTAGGCATCGTCCCCGGCATCGACCGCCTAGCCGCAGCCGGCCTCAACGTCCACCTCGCCATCTCCCTCCACGCCCCCGACGACGCCACCCGCGCGCGCCTGGTCCCCATGAATCGCCGCTATAACATCCCGGACATCATGGCCGCCGCCCGCCGCTTCGAATCGATCACCCACCGCATCCCAACCATCGAATACTGCCTCCTCGCAGGATTAAACGACTCCGATGAACAAGCCCACCTACTCGCCAACCTCATGGAAAACTTCCGAGCCCACGTAAACCTCATCCCCTACAACGCCATCGGCGCAGGCGTCAGCGGAACTGTCTACGAGCGCCCCGCGCAGGAGCGCATGAACAGCTTCCTAGGCATCCTGAGGCATAAGAACATCGTGGCCCACTTCCGCAGAACCCGCGGCGAAGACGTCAACGCGGCCTGCGGGCAACTGCGCGACCAGCTAACGCCCGTTTCACTCCCCGTGCGCACTATCAGATGAGCGATCAAAACCGCCGATCCAGCAGCCGATACTGCACCGCCTCGGCCAGATGATTCTCATTAATATCATCGCTTCCCTCAATGTCAGCAATCGTCCGCGCCACCCGCCGCACCTTGTCATACGCCCGCGCGCTCAGACCCATCTCATCCATCGCCTGCTTCATCAGCAGCAGACACCCATCCGTCAAATCACAGTGCTTCTTCAAATCCCGGCTATCCATCGCCGCGTTGGTCACCTTCCCGTCGAACCGCGCATGCTGAATATCTCGCGCCTTCCGCACCTGCTCCCGCATCACACTGCTCGGAGTTCCGGGCCGCTTCCCGGTCAGCTCCCGATAGGTCACGGCCGGTACCTCGACGTGCATATCAATTCGGTCCAGTAGCGGTCCTGAAAGCTTCGCCAGATATTTATCGCGATGCTTCGGATTCTCCGACGCATATCCGCTCGCCGTCGGATTCATCGCCGCCACGAGCATGAACCGCGCCGGAAACTTAACTGACCCATGCACCCGCGCCACCGTCACCTCCCCGCCTTCCAGCGGCTGGCGCAACATCTCCAGCACATACCGTGAAAACTCCGGAAGCTCATCCAGAAACAATATCCCATTGTGCGCCATCGAAACCTCCCCCGGCCGCGGAATCGTCCCGCCGCCGATCAGCGCCTGCGCCGTCGCCGAATGATGCGGCGTCCGTACCGGCCGCTGGTCCATCAGCGCCACGCCCTCCGGCAGCAACCCCATCGCCGAATAAATTCGCGTAGTCTCCAGAGATTCAGCCCGCGAGAGCGGCGGGAGTATCCCCGGAATCCGCTGCGCCAACATCGTCTTGCCCGTACCCGGCGGCCCAACCATCAGTAGATTATGCGACCCCGAAGCCGCAATCGTAATTGCCCGCTTCACCGCCTCCTGCCCGCGCACATCCGCGAAATCCTGCACCTGCGAAAGCTGCGACTGCTGATAAGGCTGCCCATCCAGTTCATAAGGCTCCAGTGGAAGCTGCTCATTCAAAAACGCCACGGCCTGCGCCAGCGTCGCCACCGGATACACCTCCAACCCCTCCACCACCGCCGCCTCCCGCGCATTTTCTTCCGGAAGGATCACCCCCCGAAACTTTTTCTGCTTCGCCAGTAGCGCCATCGAAAGCGCCCCCTTGATCTTCCGTAGCTTTCCATCCAGCGCAAGCTCGCCCGCAATCAAAAACTCCTTATGTCGATCCTCCGCAATCGAATTCGAAGCCCGCAAAAGCCCAATCGCGATCGGTAAATCGAGGCTAGGCCCCTCCTTCTTCACATCCGCAGGCGCAAGGTTTATCAGCAGTGCATGCTGCGGAAAAGGAAACCCGCTGTTGATCATCGCCCGCCGCACCCGCTCAATCGACTCTTTCACGGCCGTCTGCGCCAGGCCAACGATCACCGACCGCGCCAGCCCGCGCTGCGACACATCCACCTCCACCTCGCAAAGAAGCGGATCGATGCCGATCAGAACAAAAGATGGAACGTTCGCGAGCATGGCCTGAATTGCCCCTGTGAGAGGTGGCGGGATTATAGTGGACGAGAGCGATGTAAAACAGACGAGCAACCGTCCGCTGTTCCGCCTCGGACATGCGGCTGCACGCGCGTCGAATTTCGCTAACATTTCAGAATGCCCCAGACCCCCCATCTCGAAAAACACTTCACCGCGGGCGACACAGTCCGCGACATCGTCATTGGCATGTCCGACGGCCTCACCGTCCCCTTCGCCCTCGCCGCCGGCCTTTCCGGCGCGGTCGCCTCCACCGGCGTCATCGTCACCGCCGGCCTCGCCGAAGTGGCCGCCGGCGCGATCGCCATGGGCCTGGGCGGATATCTCGCCTCACGTGGAGATTCCGAACACTACGCCAACGAGCGCCACCGCGAAGAGCTTGAAGTTGTCGAGAAGCCCGAGGCCGAAGAAGAGGAAGTCGCCGAAGTCTTCCGTGCCTATGGCCTCAGCGAAGAGCAGATCAAACCCATTGTCGCGGCCCTCCGCGCCAACCCCGAAGCCTGGATCGAGTTCATGATGAAGTTCGAGCTCGGCCTCGAAAAGCCGCAGCCCACCCGCGCCCGCAACAGCGCGATCACCATCGCCGCCTCCTACATCGCCGGCGGCCTCGTCCCGCTCGCCCCCTACATGCTCGTGCATGTGAAACAGCGGGCCATGCTCTGGTCGATCGTGCTAACGCTTCTCGCCCTGCTGCTTTTCGGCTACGTCAAAGGCCGCTTCACCGGCAAGACCCCAATCCGCAGCGCCATCCAAACCGTCGTCGTGGGCGGACTCGCGGCCGCCGCCGCGTTCGGCATCGCAAAGTGGATCGCTTAACAATCGATTTGCTCA
>JBBRHH010000048.1:0-18126 GCA_038222915.1 Tepidisphaerales bacterium | reverse complement strand
GGCCGACAAGAAGGACGACCACAAGAAGGTCAAGCCGACTTCAAAACCGGCTACCCGTCCCGATCCATCTCACCTGAACAAAGATTTGCGCAAGGATAAAAATTGACGAGCGCTAGCGGCCATTAGGATTGTCCGAGCGTTCCACATCTGGATAGATCACCGTCGGCCGATTCGGATAATCGGGCCTCGGCGGAATTGGAATCGTTGGTGTCACGCGATAGGGCCCGATGGGGGGCGCATATTTCCCGTTCGTCTTGTACGGGCTTGGCGGCGTGTAAACCGGAGGCGTCCCGGGATAAGTGTAAATCTGCGTTGGCTTGGCCGTTTCGGCCTCGTAGTTGTTCCGGGAGACGCCGTTGAAGTACGCCACGCCTCCCACGATTGCTACTCCGAGCATCACCATCGGAAAGATCGAGCGCTTTTGTGCGGGGTATCGTGCTGGAAGCCGCGCCATCTTACGCGGAATGGGTGGTTGTGAGATGGGACGGAGCGGAGGCGGCTGGAAAGCGGGAATGGGCGGCACAGTCACTCGAAAGGCGGCCTGCAATGGGGAGCCGCAACGGCGGCAGAACGCGGCCCCTTCAGGGGTATCCTTTGCGCATCGAATGCATCGTATCGCTGCCATGGCGTGCCTCGCTGTGGTTATCGGCATTCTACGGCCGATGGCGGCCGGCGTCCAAGAACTAATTCATACTTTACCTGCCCGCGTTCAACGCCTACTGTCCTTGCTCCACCTGATGAGCACGCAATCCGCCAACCCAGCCGCCGCCATGATCCCTGTTTCCGATGACGTTGCGCCCGTCGATTATGGGCATCCGCCCACGCCCATCGACCGCCGATTTGTTACGGCGGCGCTGATGCTGGTGATGGTGCTGGCGTCGATGGAGATGACGGTTACGAGCACGGCGATGCCCACGATCATCGGCGACTTGCACGGCCTGCAGCATTATTCGTGGGTTGCATCGATCTATCTGCTGGCGTGCACGGTCAGCATGCCGCTTTATGGCCGGCTTGCCGATGCGTGGGGACGCAAGCGGGTGATTCTTGGGGCGATATTAATTTTTTCCGTCAGCTCGCTCGCGGCGGCCGCGGCGCGGTCGATGGGCCAGCTCATTGTGTTTCGCGGCTTGCAGGGGCTGGGGGCGGGCGGCGTCATGCCGGTGGTGCTGACCATCCTTGGAGATATTTTCACCCTTAAGGAACGCGCGAAGATTCAGGGTTTCTTCAGCATTATCTGGGGATCGGCGTCTCTGGCGGGGCCGGCACTCGGCGCGGCACTGGTCAGGGCGCTTGGCTGGCGATCGATCTTCTTTGTGAACCTTCCGTTTGGCCTGATCGCGATTCTCGTTCTGATCTGGAAATATCACGATCAGGAGAAGCCGCATTCGACTGATCTGGATCTGCCGGGGGTTGCGTCGCTGGCCGTGGCGTGCTCGGCGCTTTTGATGCTGGTCTCGGGTCTTGGCCCGCAGGGCTCGCGCGTTTCCGTTGCAGTTCCCCTCGCCGCCGTCGCGGTCGTTGCCAGCATCTTCTTTATATGGCACGAGCGCCGGGCCGCGAACCCGATCATGCCGCCTGCGCTGATGATGCGCCGCGCTATCGGCCCGTCGATGATTGCCAGCGTTCTTTTTGGCGTGTGCTTTTTAGGCCTCGATACGTATGTTCCGCTTTATGTTCAGGGCGGGCTGGGCGGGGGCGTGGAGGCGGCGGCCCGGGTGGTGACGCCGGTGATGTTTACGTGGGCGCTCAGTAGCTTTATCGCCGCGCCGCTGTTGGTGCGCTGGGGTTTTCGCAAGACTGCCTTTACCGGTTCGGTGTTAATCGCGGTGGGTTTCGTCGGGCTGTTTATCTGCACTATTACGCACGCCAATCTGTGGGCAGTTACCGGAGTGCTGGCCGTGACAGGGATGGGCTTTGGGCCCGCGTCGATGAGCTATCTGCTTGCGGCCCAGGACGCGGTTGCGTGGCAGCAGCGCGGCATCATCACCAGTAGCGTTTCGTTCTTTCGCACAATCGGCGGAGCCGTCGGCATCGGCGTTCTGGGCGCGATTTTCAACCTGCTAATCCGCCCGGATCTCAACCGCCTTCACCATTTGGTGGACAATCCGCTGGATCCAAAGGTGCTGGCAAAGATTTCGCCGGCGCTTCAGGCGGATGTGCAGCGGATGATCAGCCATGGGGCGATCTGGGTGTTTGCCGGCATGCTGGCGACGGCGCTGCTGCAGATTGCCGTTACGCTGATGATGTCGGGGAAGAAGGCCGATCACCGGGCTGGGGCGGGTGAGGCGATGGAGGCGGTGGGGTGATGATCTGCGGGGGCGGATGTTACTGGGCTGGATCGAACGACTATGAGTGTGGCCCGTCGACGCCATTTTGAGCGTGCAAACGATTGCCGCGGATCATATTGCAGTGGGATCATTGAATCACAGGAAACGCGCCTGCCGTGTGGATGCTTGAACGCAGCAATTGTCGCAACTCCTCCAACTGCTTGTCGTCAATCGCGGCCCGTTTGGGCATGATAACGACGGGTCCCCTGATCTGCTTCAACAGGATGAGGTTCGGCGTTTCGCTAAAGCCGTTGAATGCTGCGCATTTCCAGTCTGTTATCGCCAAAGGTCCCCGCAACGAAACGCCGCTTGCGGAAAATTCGAGTGATTGCGGTTGTTGTACTTGTGGATTCGCCTCCGAAGATCGGCCGGCGCTCAACTTCGCTCGGGCATAGATATAGAACGCCACGAAGATCACCGGAAAGGGAAGGGCCGGCAAGATGACGCGGCGGAATAATCCCAGTTCGTCAGGCGCTTCGCTGGGTGTTTCAGGAGGAGTTGCCGCGCTTGGGCGGTGCGGGCGAGATCCAGACCAGAGACCAAGAACGACCACTGCCAGCACTCCAAAAAGTATCCAGCTTCGAATCGGATGCGGCTTGTGTGCGGTCGTCTTGCCGGCCGACGCTGCTGCCAGCGTAAACTCGTCTAAATCTTGAAAGGTATATTCGAAGTCGAATCGCATAGGGATGTCTTTCGCCGTCGCAGCGGAAGCTTCGTAATCATATTCCGCCGCGGAGGAAATATTCCATCAACTCATGCCCGCGGTCGATCTTGAGCCCGCCTGCGGCCGCGTTTTTCTCGCTGTAATTCGCGGGATGCTCGGCCTTCACGTTGCTTCCGGCCATTTCGAAGACCGTGGGCGCGTACCCGTGTTTTCGCGTTGCGATGTTTGTGGGGTGATCCGGGAGTACCAGAATGCGCCAATCCGGGAAGGTTCTTAGCTTCTCCAGCGTGGGTCCAACCACGTGTTTGTCGATGTGCTCAATGGCGGCAATCTTGGTCTTCAGGTCGGCCTGGTGCGATGCCTCGTCCGGCGATTCCACATGTGAGAACACCAAGTCGTATTTGTCGAGCGCGTCGGCCGTCGCGACGCCCTGGCCGGCGTAATTTGTGTCGTGAAAACTGGTCATTCCTTCGACTTCGCGAATGTCCCAGCCGAGCAAAACGGCCAGGCCGCGCAGGAGATCCACGCCGGTGATCATGCAGCTGGACTTTATGCCAAAGCGTTCGACGAATTTCGGAAGATTCGGCGCATGGCCTTGTCCCCATAGCCACGCTTGGGTCGCGGCGTTTTTCCCGGCCGCGCGACGGGCGGCGTTTATTGGGTGATTTGCAAAGAGGGCCTTGGACTTCTCCATGATGCTTAGCAGCAACTCGCTCCCCTTGCCGCGCGGCACATATTTCTCGGCCGGCTCCTCGGGAATTTCGTGCGGCGGTTTGGTTACCACCTCGAAGTCCTGCGTGCCGCGATAGACCATCAGGTTGCGATAGCTGACGCCGAGGTGAAATTCGGCGCCCGGAATCTGCACTGCGCGGGAAAGGTCATGGATCAGCTTCGCGGCCTCTTCGTTCGAAATGCCTCCCGACGAATGGTCCTTCATGATTCCATCGATCACGGTGACGAGATTGCAGCGGAATACCCAGTCTGTCGCGGAGAGGGGAATGCGCTGCGCGGCCGCTTCCAGGGGTGCGCGGCCGGTGTGATAGACGGCCGGGTCGTAGCCAAGGAGGCACATGGTGGCGACATCGCTTCCTGATTCAAAACCGTCGGGCACCGTGCGAGCCAAGCCCTGCCGGCCATGCTGGGAAATCCAATCCATATTTGGCGTGTGGGCTGCGTCGATGGGCGTCTTGCCGCCCAGTTCGGCCAAGGGTTCGTCGGCTGCTCCGTCGGGGATGATGATCGCGTACTTCATGTCGCGTCGAATGTAAGGAATCGGGCGATGGGCCGCAATTGAGGCATCTACACCACCCGCTCCTCTTCCAGTACAACATTCGATATGCCCGAACAGGTAACCATCCTCGGCGACGGCGCTATGGCCACCGTCTGCTCGATTCTGCTCAGTGAGGGGGGCCACGGCGTCACGATGTGGGGTGCTTTTGAAGAATCGATCGATCGTCTTTTGCAGGATCGCGAGCAGCGACGGCTATTGCCGGGCGTGCGCATTCCGCCCAACGTGCGATTGACCGCCAGTGACAGCGAATGTTTTGACGGCGTCAGCCTGGTTCTGTCGGCAGTGCCGACGCAGTACATGCGCGGCGTCTGGGAACGCGTTGGACCTAATCTGCCTGAGGGAGTGCCGGTGGTTTCTGTCGCCAAGGGCGTTGAAAATAACACGCTGCTTCGGCCGACGCAGATCGTTGACGATGTGCTGGGCGATCTTCGAATGAAGGGGAGGCAAAAGGATGCGCATCCACTCGCGGTTGTATCGGGGCCCAATATTGCCGCGGAGCTGGCGCGATATCTTCCGGCGACGGCCGTCGTCGCTTCTGCAGATTCGGAGCTTGCGACGCGCGTGCAGCGGGCACTTTCCACGCAGTGGTTTCGCGTTTATACAAACGCCGACGTGATCGGCGTGGAGCTTGCTGCGGCTACCAAAAATGTCATCGCCATCGCAGCCGGCATTCTCGATGGTCTGGGCGCGGGTTCGAATGCGAAGGCTGCCTTGGTCACGCGAGGCCTGGTCGAAATCACCCGGCTGGGCGTGGCGATGGGCGCAACCGAAGCAACATTCGGCGGACTGGCCGGCCTCGGCGATCTCATCACTACATGCGTCAGTCCCGAAGGTCGAAATCGCCACGTTGGTGAGCAGATCGGGAAGGGTAAGAAGCTTGACGTTGTTCTGGGTGAAATGGCGAGCGTTGCTGAAGGCGTGCCGACGACGCGGTCTGTCAGGGAATTGGCCCGACGATATCGGGTTGAGATGCCGATCACGGAATCGGTGTATGCGGTTTTGTTCGAGAACAAGGACGTTTTGAGTGCGTTGAGCGAGCTGATGAATCGGGAACCCAAGCCCGAGAACACGAATCCCGAGTAAATTCACCCAACTGCGAGTTCTTCATTCGACGTTGAGTGCGCCATCCACCAGAGAATCAGCAGCGGGACAACGCGTCCGAACAGCATCGCGGCGGAAAGAATAAAGAGGCCGGGGCCGGCCGTAGAGAGTTTGTCATGCGATAAGCCGACATTGCTGATGGCGCTGATGGTTTGGAAGAAGAGTCGATCGGGCGGATCGGACTGCGTCCACAGGAGCAATAGAAAGACAACCAGTGCAGCGCCGATATAAAGGGTCAGCCATGTCGACGCGATTGCAAAGCCGCGCCCGGCGGGCTGATCATTGTTGGCGCGTCGCACGCCCTTAAACAGCGCAACCAACGTCGTGGTCTTTAAGCCGCCTCCCGTACCGGCCGGGCTGGCGCCGATGAACATCAACACAATCAACAGCCACTGCATCACGGATGGATATTCGAGGACAAATTGCATTGGTGAACCAATCGTCCGGCCATTGATCGCGGCGACGGATGACGACGCCAGAACCTTCATTGTTGATGTCAAGGATGCGGAGGAAATCTGAACGGTGGCGAATAGGACAAAGGCAACGATGTAAATCCACGCGGTCATGGAGAGGACGGTTAGACTGTGCGGAGAAAGTGGCCGGCGGGTGCGCAGCCAGTCGACAATCTCCATCAGCACCGGAAGTCCAAACCCGCCCAGGATGCCCAGCGGCATCAGAATGAACTGCGTTTGCCAGGATGTAATTTCCGGCAGCCTGCCATAGTAAACACCGCTGGTTGAGAATGCCGCCAGTGTGCGGAGAAATGCGCCGAAGATATCGACGCCGTTGTTATGCCACCCCTTCTGAATCTGACAGAGCACGCCCACGCCGATGGAGGCTCCCGTCCACGCCAGCGCACTCCAGCGAATCTGGCGATCTGTGTACGGAAGGCGCAGCACCCGGACGGCGGCCATACCGCCGACAATCAGACTCACCAGCGCGCCGCCGAGCGTGAGGATGAAGATGATGACGGGTCCGAGGAACCCGTCGCGGTAAGAGAGATCGAGTTGAAAGCCGGTGAGCGTTGCGGCATCGGTGGCGAGGAAAAAGACCCGGGCATTCTGGTTGCTGCCGGGCAGCATCACATCCAGCCGCTGCATGGCCACATAAGCGGCCACGATGAGAGTGAGATAGCCACACAGCATCCACGTTGCGACATCGCGGCCGGGATCGTCGCTCTGCACGTTGGCGGCTACCGAGCGGTAGTCGAGCGGTTTGGCTGGGGGCCGCGGTCCGCGGGATTGCGACCGCTTTTCGCGCCTGCGCTCATCTGCGTTGCTCATTGCCCGTAGACCTTTTCCGGCTCGAACGCTTTTTGGGCGATCGTCTTCCAGGCACCGCCTTCTTCCTGAAATTCTCGAAAGAAACAGCTCCGATACCCCTCATGACACGCCGCCACATCCTGAACGACTTTGAACAACAGCACGTCGCGGTCGCAGTCGGTCAGCACTTGCTTCACATGTTGAAAATGCCGGCTCGATTCTCCCTTGAGGGCGAGACGGCCACGGCTCCGGCTATAGGTATGGATCTTCTTAGTCGCCAGCGTTTTCTCGATGGCCTCGCGATTCATCCACGCCTGCATGAGAACTTCCCCGTTCGTCACGTCCTGGACGATGCAGGGAATCAGCCCGTTGGCGTCAAATTTCAGCTTGTCGAGTTGCTCGTTCATTGCGGTCGGTTTTCGGGGTTTAACGAAGTTTTGTCAAATACGATCGGTCTGGGCCGCCTAACATCCAGCGCGATGGCCCATTATCATATGGGCGATATCCTGAAACGCCGCGACTCTCACTTGGTAATCTCCTCAATGGACAAAGCGATCCGGCTTTTCACCCGCAAGATTGTCATGGTTCACGCCATCGCGTTCCTGATTGTCGTGGCTGCGGTGATTTTCGCCAGTCGCGAACTCTATTTTCACGCTCGCGCGCAGGCTCTGGAACAGGCCGCCCATCAGCAGCAACTGGTTGCGCACCAGACGGCGACGGGCATCGAGAATTTTTACAATTCCATTTCCGACAATCTCGATCTGCTTCACAAAGCCGAAGAGGCAATTGACGAGGCGAGAATTGCGTCGACACAGCCCGCGAGCGAGCCCACGACGGCGCCACACAATTCGCTGGAGAGGCCGATTGTCCGCCGGGTACAGCGCAACAACATGGCCTTGCCGCCGCTGCCACCAGTTCCAAGCGATACCGGGGCGGGCCGGATTGTGCCCTACATTCTTTACTGGCAGATCCAGGACCGGGTTTCGTATCTGTTGACCATCGACAACGAACCGTCCGACATGCGGATTCTTCGTATTCTTCCGGAGCAGCCACGGGTGGCCGAGGACGTGAAGGACGCTGCAAGCCAGTGGCTTCGGGAAGTCGGGCTGCTGGGCCGGCCTGCCATCAGCACCGTCATGAACATTGGCGGCCAGGATGCCAATCTCATCTGCGTGCCAACGTCGCTGCACCGGCTTTTTGTGGCCGTCGTTCCTGTCGACAAGCTTCACGAGCATTTTCTGAATGAAGTGAACCGCCAGAAGGCGATGTCCGCGATTCTTTTGGATGATTCGAGCACGGTGATGGCAGCGATGAACACCCGGCTGCTTGGCTTCCGCTTCGATCCCAGCAGCAAGGAAGCTTCGGTAAAAAAGCTTGCCAACGACTATATCGCCGCGGGGAAAGCGGGCACGGAGATATTCGAAACGCCGCCCACTATTGGCGGGGTCACGCTGGCGCCCGCACTCACCAGTATCGAGCCGATCAATCTCGTCAACGGGAACCAGACCTGGAATGTTGTCATTTCTTCGTCGCTCTCTAATCTGGATACCGCGCTGAACAGCCTTTTTCGCCGGACTTTTTATTGGGCGCTGTTTGTGGTGGTATCCATGACCACGATTCTTCTCTCGACGGCGATACAGTTGATTCGGGGTCGGGTGAAGATCGAGCGCGAACGACATCGGATCATTGCCCGCGAACTGGATCAGGCCCGCCGGATTCAGCTCGCGTGGCTTCCGGAACACTACAAGTCGGATGGTGTGGACATTGCGGCGATCAATCAGCCCGCCAACCACATCTCCGGCGATTTCTACGATTGGTTTGATCTGGCAGATGGACGGACGGTCGTCACCATCGGTGACGTCACTGGCCATGGCATGTCGGCGGCCTTCCTGATGGCGACGACGCAACTGCTTATCCGCAACACCATGCTGCGCGTCAAAGATCCGGGCCGGTGCCTGGAGGACGTCAATCGGCAATTGTGTACGCAGGTGTTCCATGGTCAGTTTGTGACCGTGGTGATCATGGTGCTCGACCGTGAGGCGAATGTTGTTTCGGTGGCGAACGCCGGGCACTTTCCGCCGATCCTCGCATCGGCCAATGGTGCCAAGCCGCTACCGGTTGATTCGCAACTGGTACTAGGCGTCGATCGCAACGAACGTTATCCGACGGTGCGGATTCATTTGCCGACGGAGTCGAGCCTACTCCTATTTACCGATGGGGTAATCGACGCTCAGGATGCCTACGGCACGGCCTTCGGAACAAAGAGGCTTGTGAACCAATGCGCCTTGGACGCACAAAGTGCTGAGGAGATATTGAACACCGCTGTGACAGCACTCAATCGATATCGAGGCCAGGTCGAACTTATCGACGATCTCACCCTTGTCGCGGTGCAATGGCAGCCGATTACAGCCCCGAAAGGGGAGCTCGCGACAGCATCAAACATGATATAAGGCATGAGAATGTCGAAGTTTACATCAAAAATTTGCAGTTGGAAGTCAAAACTGGTAGAATCCTCGGCTTATGCCGCTTAAGACTAAAAAACGCCAGGTAACCAGCCGCCGCCGGACGACAGTAGTGCGAAGTCGTCCAAAGCAGGCCCCGCCGCAGATCCGAACCGGACCGGTTGATAATAAGCCCGCGCAGGAAACGAGGTCGGCACCTGCCGTCAACTCCTACACGAAGGCTTTGCGTTATCTGTCAGGGCTCACAGATCATGAGCGACTACGCATTGTCCGGTACAACAATGAAAACTTTGATCTGGATCGTATGCGGAGCCTGCTTAAGAAGTTAGGCAACCCGCACGAGCAGTTCAAGTCAGTGCATATCGCTGGGACGAAGGGCAAGGGCAGCACCTGCGCAATGATCGCTGCGATGCTGCAAGCTTGTGGGTACAAAGTGGGCCTTTACACAAGCCCCCACCTGATGGATATCCGTGAACGCATCATGGTTAATGGTGAAATGATTCCCCAGGCCGATCTGGGGCGGCTCACTCGCATGGTCGAGCCGATCGTTGCCCGCGTGAAGCCGACTCCCAGCTTCTTTGATGTCTTCACCGCAATTGCCTTTAAATATTTTGAAGAGCAGGAGATCGATATTGCCGTCGTTGAGACAGGCCTTGGTGGCCGGCTCGACAGCACCAATGTGCTCAAGCCCGAAGTCACAGGCATCACCAGCCTCAGCAAAGATCACATGCAGCAGTTGGGCTACACGCTGCCCAAGATCGCTGAGGAAAAGGCCGGCATTTTCAAGGCCGGCGTTCCGGCCATTACGGTCATCCAGGAGCCCGAAGCCGAGGCGACCCTGCAACGCGTCGCCCAGAAGGTCGGTGCACCCTTTGATGTGACCGGCAAGACCATTGAATTCAGCTATCGCTTCGAAGCAACGCGGATGCAGGGGCCCCACAACCGCATTTGTCTTACGACCTCTACCAGCCGCTTTGAGCACCTTGCGGTACCGCTCGTTGGTGAACACCAAGCCGTCAACTGCGGCCTTGCGCTCAGCGTTGTTGATAAGCTGAAGAGCCGCGGTTTTACTAATATCAGCGACACCAAGGCGATGGAAGGTCTCAGCAAGACGATCATTCCAGGCCGAATGGAGATGGTCAGCACCACGCCGCGCATCCTCGTTGACGGTGCACACAACGCCGCCAGCATCGACGCACTGATGCGGGCGATTGGCCAGCACATTCCCTACGATTCCATGGTTGTTATCTTTGGTTGTTGCGGTGACAAAGACGTGGCCGGTATGCTCGACCGCATTACCAGCGGCGCCGACAAAGTTATCTTCACCAAGGTCGACTCGGTCCGCAGCGCAGACCCGGAAGAACTCGCGGCTCGCTACATCGAGCTTTACGGCAAGATGGCCCAAGTGGCCCGCAGCCTCCCTGAGGCGCTTGCCATCGCCAATCGCGCCGTGACGAAGGAAGACCTCATCTGCATCACCGGCAGCTTCTACCTCGTTGGCGAGGCGAAGCGCCTCCTGGCGACTAAAGTCGCCCAATAAGGTTCGGTTCCATCTTTGATTAATTTCGGCCCAGGCAGTCACCCGACTTCCTGGGCCGATTCATTTCTGGATGCTCAAAGCATCGCGAACGCGTAGAGTAGATGTTGTGATCGACGCTTCCGCCAAACCCGGCCTCGTTTCGATACTCCGCTTTGATGGAAAGACAGCGCAGCAGGCCGACGACGAGCTCGCCTGCGAAGAACCGCTGGAGATTCGCGTGCGGGGCCGAGCCATCAGCGTCACCATGCGCACGCCCGGCCACGACGAGGAACTCGCGGTTGGGTTCCTGCTGACTGAAGGAATCATTCACCACCATGACGATGTGCTGAATGTTGAACTCTGTCCACGAAACGAAGAGGGCAACCTGGTTAACGTCACCCTCGCCCCAGAGGTCTACGTCGATTTCGCAAAGCTCACCCGCCACGTATTTGCGTCGTCGAGTTGCGGTCTCTGCGGAAAGGCTACCATTGACGCTGTTCGATCCAGACTTCCGGCGATCAAGAGCGACGTCACGGTCACGGCGTCGATTCTCAGTTTACTCCCCCAGATCATGCGGCAGACCCAGGCGACATTTGATCGCACAGGTGGCCTCCATGCTGCGGCGGTCTTCACGGCCACGGGTGAGCTATTGGTGCTCCGCGAGGATGTTGGCCGGCACAACGCGGTTGACAAAGTTCTGGGGCATGGTCTTTTGCAGGGTTCTGGTCCATTCGACAAACACGTTCTGCTGGTCAGCGGTCGAACATCCTTTGAAATCCTGCAAAAGGCGCTGGCGGGTCGAATTCCCATCGTTGCGGCGGTGTCTGCGCCCTCGTCGCTGGCCGCCGAATTTGCGAATGAGAGCGGCCAAACCCTTGTTGGCTTTCTGCGCGGCGAACGAATGAATATTTACGCGAATGCCCACCGTATTCGTTTCAATTGAAGGAGCACATGAAGCTGCGCATCCGCGAAAATTCGTTGCGATTGCGACTTGGACCGGCCGAGGTTGCGCAACTCGTTGACGCCGGCAGCATCGCAGAAGCGATCCACTTTGGCCCGGGCCAGAAACTTGCCTACACCCTCAAGACGGGAAATGTCGAGCGCCCCACGACATCATTTCGTGACAGCCAGATCAATGTGATTGTGCCCAAGGAAACAGCCCGCCAATGGGCCAACAGCAAAGAAGTCGGTATCGAAGCCACACAACAGCTTCCAACCGGCGGCCAACTCCAGCTACTCATAGAAAAAGATTTCGAATGCCTCGACGCCAAAAGTCAAGAACCCCAGGAAGACGTCTTTCCCCATCCTGAAACCGGAACGGACTGCAGGCTGGCGTGAACTACCGGAGTCCTTTGCCCGTCAGCAAATCATTGGTCCAAGTGCGTTGTTGATCAGTCAGAACCGGCACTGGCTCGCCGCTGTAATCCATTTCAAGCTCATATGCGGCCCGGTCGTAGGCGACACTCAGCACGGCTTGCAAATCGAGGGTCGAATTCTCATCAACTCCGTGAAGTGGGATTGGGATGGGCGGCAGTTGCTGCGCCAACAGAATCGGCCAGAGCACGCCACGCGGCCGTTTCTCACTCCGTGAAACGTGCACCACGTAGTCGTACGCCTGTGGCAGTGGCGGTAGCACTCGGTCACCCGATCGCAATAGATCGATCTCGACCAGGTGAGTTGGCGAATCAAAAATCGCGTCGCGCTTGTCCTCGTAGTTCTGCCGGCCACGCGAACCCGCGACCTTGTTGCTTGGACTAAGCACTTCAATCACGGTGACGACGGCTCGTGTCGACGCATCAATGATTTGAAGGCGCGACTCTCGAATTTCATCCCGAATAACGGTGGTGGCGACGATAGGCTCAGCCACTTCGACGCCAGTTGCTGCCGCCGGTGACTGGAGCGCTGTACCGCTCCCAATGCGTTCGACAACATGCAAATCAGGGCTGATCACCCGCCGCCCCGGGTCCTTTTCATCGGAGATGTAAACGCGTTCTTCTATACGAACCAGATATTTGGGCCGCAATTGTTCTGTCAGGAGATCACTTGCAACAGAGATCAGGCGATGATGCACATCAGGCCAAAGCGCCGGATCTTCCAGATATGGATCCATTCCCGGAAATGGAGATGGCATAGACGCACCTCTGACTGCGCAAAAAGCTCGACAGTTCGCAAATTATAGCACATTTCGAATAACACGTAGCGAAGTCGGCCGCTACTCGCCTTCCCCGGCTAAGGTGTCTTTTGCGTTCACATCGGCCGAATTCGCCCCGATTGGCTTTGGCAACGCCGTTGGATCGGTCAGCATGCGTGTGATCGTGTCCACGATTTTCTGCGGCTCGCTCAGGCGTCCTGCGCCCACATTTCGGCAGGCCAGCCAGCCTTCTTCCGGACCGATGAATCGATACCCAAGCCGCGCCAGTTTGGTGACGTTTTCCTGCGCAATCGGATGATGCCACATGCGATTGTTCATTGCCGGGGCGAACACCACTGGACACGCCGCAGCGCAAATCATGAGGCTGACCAGATCGTCGCACAGGCCGCCGGCCACTTTCGCAATGACGTTGTTTGTCGCTGGAGCGACCAGCATGAGTTGCGCGCGCTCTGTCAGGCTGATGTGCTGTGGGTCGGATGAATCGACCAGATCAAACGTGTCTGTCCGCACCGCCCGCCCTGAGAGCGCCTGAAAGGTGAGCGGCGTGATGAATTTCTGTGCTTCGCGCGTCATGCATACGGTCACGCCTGTGCCAAGCTGCACCAGCTTGCTAACGACTTCCGCAACCTTGTAGGCCGCGATCCCGCCGCAAACGGCAACGATCACTTCGCGCCCCGCAAGCACTGGCTCGCGCGGTTCAGACGCAAACGAATTAGTATCGCCAGCCGCCATAGGTTTAAAAGCCTGACGGAGCATCCGATTCACACCTTTTGGAGGCGTCAACCGGCTGCTCCGTCCAGTGAGTTATATGGCGCAGCTTATTCGGGTCGACGAAGGCCGCTCGCCTCGTAGTCGATGGTGATCTTGTCCTGCAGGATCTCCTGGATCACCACTTCAAGGTCGGTCATGTGGTCACGGTCGACCAATGGGCGCGCGCCGTCCATCAACTCCAGCATGCGCTTCTGAATCAGGGCGGTCAGCTTGAACCGGCCACCCATCTTGTTCACGATCTCGTCACTCTTCAACGCTTCAATCATCGAAAATCTCCTGTGTGCTTGTATACGATGCTTATGTTAGTTGTTTAGATGCTTCCCGAGCGTTTGTGCTTCATGATCTTGACGATTTCATCAACCGCCGACTCGAGTTTGTCGTTGATCACCATGTAATCAAACGCGTGGCTCCCCTTGGCCATGAAAATCTCCCGTTTCGCGGCGCGAAAGCGCCGGGCAATATCCTCTTCGGAGTCGCGGGCACGATCGATCAGCCTCTTTTCAAGCGTAGGCTCGTCGGGCGGCAGGATAAAGATCAGCAGGGCGTTTGGGTAATGATATTTCACCTGCAGCGCGCCCTGAACGTCAATTTCGAGCAATACGTCGCGTCCCTCGGCCAGTTGATCCAGGGCCGGATGCTTGGGCGTGCCGTAATACTCGCCATACACCTGGGCATATTCCAGAAGCTCATCGTGATCCAGCCGCCGGAAAAACTCATCGCGGCTGATGTGGTCGTATGTCTTGCCCTTCTCATCGCCAGGCCGCTTGGCGCGGGTGGTCGCGCTTACGATGTACGACACATGCATCGCCTGCGCAAGGCGCGTGGAGATCGTGCTCTTGCCGACCCCGGCGGGGCCGCACAGCACGATCAGCAATCCAGTATGTGTTTGCGTCTCTGACATAATCGCGACGTAACAGACTATTCCACGTTCTGTACTTGCTCCTTCAAACGGTCGATCGCCCCCTTAATGTCCACAATCCGCCGGGCGATGTCCGAATCGTTCGCCTTGCTGGCAATCGTGTTCGCTTCCCGAAGCATCTCCTGCGTGATGAAATCCAGCTTTCGGCCGGCATGCTCTCCGGTCCGGCAGGATTGCTCAAACGAATCGAGATGGCTTGTCAGGCGTTGAATCTCTTCACTGATGTCGGCGCGCTCTGAATAAACCGCGACCTCGCGCAACAGATCCTGCTGATTTACCTGCAGCTCGGCCTTGCTCACCAACTGATTCACGCGCTGCAAAAGACGCTTGTGGTAATCCTCGATGACGAAGGGCGCTCGCTTCTCGATTTCCACCAAGTCGGCGGAAATCGCTTTGGCGTGCTTCATCAGGTCGCCAAACAGGGCCTCGCCCTCGCGCTGCCGCATGGCGTTGAGCTTCACAATTGCCTTGGCCGTCAATTCGCGAATCATCGGGCCGTGCCGCTCAATCTCGTCGGTTTCGTCGCGCGGCTCCTGGCAAACGCCCGGCAACTGCAACAGACCGGCCAGATCCACACGGACAAACTGGTCCATCAGATCGCGGACCGATTGAAGCTGCTCCAGGTAGGACTTTAACGCCTGCGTGTTGATCAGATAGGCGGCCTCGGCCGACTGACTGCGCAGCTTCAAGATGAAAGTGATCGAGCCGCGGCCAAGCTTCTCGCGAAGCATCGATTCCAGTTCCGGCTCCAGTCCGCTGACGATCTCAGGAAGCTTGATGACCGATTTGAAGAAACGGTTGTTCAGCGAGCGAATTTCCACGGCATAGTGGGTGCCGCTTTTTTCGCCCGTCGCGTCGCCAAAGCCAGTCATGCTCACGATCATTCGTCAGCTCCGCTCCCGCCTATTCTAAAAACGTTCAGAAAACTCAAGGTTGCGTGGACGGTTTCTCAACCGGCGTGGATGGCGTCGGAGAGCCCGACGGAGCAGATGGTCCGGCCGGCACCGTCGGGGCGGCAACGTTAATCGCGGCAACCGGCTTTTGCGCCGCATTGGCAGAATTGGCCATCAGATTCAGCACAATCGCCAGCACCAGGAAGATTCCAAAGATGATGCTGGTGGCCCAGGTCAGCACGTCGCCGGTCTTGGCGCCAAAGGCAGTGTGCCCGCCGGCCCCGCCGAAGGCGCTTGCCAGACCGCCGCCGCGACCCTTCTGAATCAGAATGATCAGGATCAGCATGAGGCTGATGATCACGAACAACGTCATCAGGAGGACAAAGAAGAAATTAAACATGGTTCACCGTGAAAGAGTAAACGTGGCCAAAGCGTTTCGGAGCGGGATTATAGGGCCGCCTGTGCGATCCCGAGGAAAGTTTCTGATTTCAATGCTGCTCCGCCAATGAGGCCGCCATCCACATCCGCCTGGGCCATCAGCCCCTTGGCGTTGTCCGGCTTCATGCTGCCGCCGTACTGAATACGCACCTGATCCGCAAAACCGCGATTCCACATCTTCGCGAGCGATTCGCGGATATATGCATGAACTTCCTGCGCCTGGGCGTCGGACGCCGTGCGCCCGGTCCCAATTGCCCACACCGGTTCGTATGCAATCACCAGCCGCCTTGGATCTTCGATCTTGCGATTCAGTTCATCCAGATGCGACTGGACAACTTGCAGCGTCTGCCCGGCATCGCGTTGTTCGAGTTTCTCACCGACGCAGTGGACCAGAATCAGCCCACCGGCATAAACCGCGTTCGCCTTCCTGGCCACGAGTTCCGACGACTCGCCCAGCACATGCCGGCGTTCGCTGTGGCCGGTCAGGACAAATTTAACAGCCAGATCGGCCAGCATCTCAACGGAAATTTCGCCAGTGAATGCGCCGTTCTTCTCGAAATACGCGTCCTGAGCGCCCAACAAAACTTTCGAACCTTCGATCGCCTGTGCAACCGCATCGAGATAAACAAACGGAGGCGCAACGCCAAGCTGTACGCCATCTGGCGCACCGGCAGCCACGGCCTTCGCCAGCGCTGTGGCGGCGGCCTTGGTCGAGTTCATTTTCCAGTTGCCGGCGATGAATTTAGTACGCATAAGTAGTTTCAGTTTTCCAAATCAAGTTAGATGTTTCAGGCGTGCACTGGTTCGGCGATGTCAGCGAATTCTTTATGGAACACCGCCGCGATCTGCCGCAATTGTCCCATCAGTTCCTTAAATGTCTCCGGCAACAACGCCTGCGGCCCATCGCAGAGCGCCTCGCTCGGGCAATAGTGCACTTCGACAATGATTCCATGAGCGCCCGCCGCCATGCCTGCGGCGGCGACGGACGGAACCCATTCGCGCTTGCCGCAACAGTGGCTCGGGTCGACAACGATCGGCAGATGCGACCACTGCTTGGCCACGGGGATCGAAGTGATATCCAACGTGTAGCGCGCTGAGTCTTCGAAAGTTTTGATGCCGCGCTCGCACAAAATGACATTTCGGTTGCCCTGGCTGAGCACATACTCGGCCGACAAGAGCCAGTCTTTTACCGTCGCGGCGAGGCCGCGCTTGAGGAGCACGGCCTTTCGCGTCTTGCCGACTTCACGGAGCAGGTCGAAATTCTGCATGTTGCGAGCGCCGATCTGGAAGCAATCGGTATAGCGCTCCATCAGTTCGACCTGCCGGGTGTCCATCACCTCGGTGCAGATCGGCATGCCAAGTTCATCCCCGCAAGCGCGCATCCACTTGAGCGCCTGTTCACCGTGGCCTTGGAACGAATAGGGGCTGGTGCGGGGCTTGTAGGCTCCGCCGCGGAGGATCGTTGCGCCCCCGTCGCGCACGTGGCGGGCGATGGTGTTCAGCATCTGCTCGTTTTCGACGGCGCAGGGGCCGGCGATACAGGCCACATGGTTGCCGCCGATCTTGACGACGGGAACTTTTCCGCCGCCCACTTCAACGATGGAATCCTCATCGTGAAATTCGCGGCTTGCGAGCTTGTACGGCTTCATGATGGGAACGACTTTTTCCACGCCGTCCAGTGAGGCGAGGTGAACCTGATCGAGTACGCCTTCCTCGCCCACCGCGCCGATGACGGTGCGGAACTGTCCGCGCGAAAGATGCGGCTGCGAGCCCATCCGCTCAATTTCGGCGACGACACGGTCAACCGCTTCGGTGGACGCGTTCGAATTCATGACGATGATCAAGGCAGCACTCCTAAGCCAATAGCAGAGCCGGGATTCCAACCAACCAAGTGGCTTGGTTTTGGGAAAGTCCAAAAGTGTAGCAGGGGGGGCAACGGGATGCAAAGGCCGTCAGATAGTTGCGTGTCCTATCGCAATAGAACTGTCCTCTGTTTCTGCTCATGTTGCAATGCCCGCGCAGGCGCAGCCGGAGCGGGCATTGCAACATGAGCCGGTTTCGCCCACGGATGGTCCGCAGGCGGTTTCCACACCTTATTGTTCACGATCGGCCGCTTTGCCGTCGTCCGGGCCTTCGTGGGCCGTTTGACGACTTCCACCCAGTTCAACACCCGTTTCCGCCATAACAGCCGTAGCCGCCCCGATGCATCCTCACGAACCTCCAGCTCTTTACCCGCCAGATCCAGCTCCTGATGCTCTTTGTCAATCTGCAGCAACCGCCCTCTCCAACTCACGCACCAATCCTGTCCCACCACGCGATCCTCCGCC
>JBBRHH010000047.1:0-18210 GCA_038222915.1 Tepidisphaerales bacterium | reverse complement strand
AAGTGGGGGGATGATTGCGCTGTTGCTGGTGGTGATGTCGGTGGTGGCGCCGGTGGCGATCAGCATTGCGTGGTCGCCGGCTTTTGTGGCTCGGTATGGGATTGTGGCTACGGCGGGGTTGCTCTTACTGGCGGGGGTGGGGGCGATTGGGAGGAAATGGGTGCCGGTGGCTTGCGGGGTGGTGTTTGTGGGATTGTCGCTGCGGCCGATCGCGCCGATCATGCCGGGGAGCGACTGGCGGTCGGCGGCGCGGGTGGTGGAAGCGGAGGCGCGGGCGGGGGATGTGGTTTGGATTCGGCCGGCGTCATCTGTCATTGCGGTGGACTATTACCTACATCGGAAGGACGTGCAGCGGTGGGCGAGTGGGGAGGCGCCAAAGGGGATGCTGGCGGACCACGATTTGTGGGTGGTGCTGGGGGAGGGGTGGTTGTCGCCGGAGCATTGGCAGGCGGCAGCGGGGGAGAAGTATGTGGTTGTGGAGCGGCGGGAGTTCGCCGGGGTGATTGTTTTGCGGGTGCGGGTTCGGGAGTGAATCAGTGCGGGAGTTCTTTTTGCAGTTTGTCTAGTTGTGCGGTGAGGTCGGTTACTTTTGCCTGGGCGGCGATGACGGCTTTGCCGGCGGGGTCGACGGCGGCTGCGGCCGCGGCTGCGCCGGCGGTGGCCTTTCCAGATTCGTCGCGGAGCTTGGCGAGATTGGCCTGGGCGGCGTCGAGGTCGGCCTTGTCTTTGTTCATTGGAACCTGGGCGGCGGCGAGATCGTCAGAGGCTTTTTTCTGCTGGGCGGTTTTGGCGACGATGTCCTGCTGGGCGGCGGAGAGATCGCGCTTGAGGGCGTCGAGGGTGGCGGCGGCCTTGGCACTGGCTTCGACGAGGACCTGGTTGGCGGGCGTTTTGTCGGCGCTGGCCTTGAGCTTGTTGGCGAGATCGGCGGAGGCGGCGATGAGAGGCTCTTTTTCGGCGATGGGCTTTTTGGCGGCTTCGAGGGCGACGTTGGCTGCGCTAACGGCCTCGTTGAGTTTGGCGACCTGGTCCTGTTTTACCTTCAACTGAGCCGCGAGGGGGGCGATGGTTTTGTCGAGCTGAGCGAGTTGCGCGGTGAGGGCGTCGGCGGCGGTCTTGGTGGTTTTGGCGGCTTCGGTGGCCTTGGCCTGATCGGCCTGGCGGGCGGCGAATTCGGTCTTGGCGGCGTTGAGGTTGTTGCCGGCGTCGGCGAGTTTCTTTTTGTTGGCTTCGAGCTCGGCGGCGTGTTTGGCGACTTCTTCGGCGGTGGGGGGATTGGCGCTTAGGACGCCGGCCTTTGCGCCGTCGGCGGTGTTGTTGATGTGGATCTGGCCGGTCCAGTCGCCGGAGATGACTTTGTTGGCGTCGTGGGTGAAGACGGCGTGGAGGGCGATGTCGCTGAAGGAGTCGACGGCTTTGCCGGTTGCGCCGTCGGGGGTCCAGACTTTGGTGGTGTTGTCGCGGCCGGTGGAGACGATGCGGCCGTCGTGGGCGAAGGCGATGGAGAGGACGCCGCCGCCGTGGGCGGTCCAGCTCTTGATGGGGTTGCCGTTTTGCATGTCCCAGAGCTTGATGGTGCCGTCCTGGCTTGCGGAGGCGAAGACGTTTGAATCGTCGCGGAAGGCGACGGCGGTGATGGCTTCCTTGTGGCCGGCGAGGGTGTAGAAGTCGCGACCGGTGTGGGCTTCGAAGATGTAGACGTTGCCGGCGCGGTCGCCGCTGCCGAGGAGGACGCCGTCGGGGCTGAAGGCGGCGGCCATGACCCAGTCGGTGTGCTTTTTGATGGCGTAGGCCATCTGGCCGTCTTTGGTGGTGAAGCCTTTGAGGACTTTGCTGGGGCCGCCGAGTGCGACCATGCTTTGGTCGGCGTTGATGTCGGCGGCGAGAACGGCGTCGAATTCATCGCCGATTTCGGCTACGCGCTTGCCGGATTTGACGTCCCAGAGGACGACCTTTCCGGACTTGGATGATTGGCCGCCGGCGGCGAGGAGGAGGCTGCCGTTGCGGCTGAACTGGAGGACGTAAGGGAGGCCTTCGGCGAAGGGGAGGACGCCGAGGAGATTCTGGGTGTCGGTGTTGTAGAGGAGGACCTGGTGTTCGCTACCGACGGCGGCGAGGGGGGCCCAGGGGCTGGCGGCGAGGGAGGTGAGTGCGCCCTGGTGGGGGGCGCGGATGACGGGTTCCAGCGGGAGGCCTTCGGGCATGGGGGGCGGGCCGGAAGGTTTGAGAGCGGCGTTGGCGGTGATGGTGAGACTGTTTTTGGGGCCGGTGGCGACGGCGACTTTGCTGCCGGAGGTTTCGAGAGCGCCGGCGGCAATCCAGTCGCGGTAGAGACTGAGTTCCTTGTCGGGGAGCTTGTCGGCCTTCTGTGGCATGAACGGCTCTTCGGCCTGCGTGATGCAACGAAAGAGCTTGCTGGCGCTGGCGTCGCCGGGAACGATAACCTTGTTGTCGTCGGAGCCTTTCATGGCGCCTTGATAGGAGCTGAGGTCGAGGCCGGCTTTTTTCTTGTCGGGATTGTGGCAGTTGAGGCAACTGTTGCGGAGCATCGGGAGGATGTCGTCCTGGTAGTTGATTTTTTTGGCGGGGGTGTCGGCGAAGGCAGCGGGAGCGAGGGAGAGGAGGACGAGAGGCATCGCCTTGCGCAGGACGGCGGAGGTGGCGTTCCACAGGGTGCGATCAGATTGACGGTGCTTCGCTACGAACATCGAACCGACTCCCATCCGGATGGTGCGTTAGTGGTTGAAGAGAAATTCCTGTGAATTGAGCATGGCCCAGAAGAGGTCGTTGAGGGCTTTCTGGGTTTCGTCGACGCTGGGCTGGGTGGTGCCGTGAGCCTGGGGGAGGAAGGTGAGGAGCTTGGCGAGCTCTTTTTCGTTGGGCTGGCGCGAGTAGCAGCGGGTGTAGAGATCCTTGACGATCTGTTCAGGGGGCTGCTTGGCGTCGAGCATTTGCTTGACGAGGTTGCCGTTGGTGATTTTGCTTTGGACGGTGTCGCCGTTGAGGAGGTGGAGGGCCTGGGAGAGGCTGGGCTGCATGCTGACTTCGCAGGAGCAGACGGTTTCGCGGGTGGCGCGGCCGAACGTGGTTAGGAAGTAGTTGCTGGTGGTGCCGTCAGCGATCTGAACAGCGCGGGAGCCGAGGGGGAGGCCGCGGAATTTTTCCTTGGTGTTGGTGACTTCGCCGATGCAGTCGAGGAGCACTTCGGCGCGCATGCGGCGGACGGTGGCGTGGGAGAAGTTGCGCTCGTCGGCCTCGTTGGTGGGGTTGGTGTGGGTGTCGAGCTGGTAGGAGCGGGAGGTGCAGATGTCGCGGACGAGGCGCTTGAAGTCGTAGTTGTAGGACTGGAACTTTTTGCCGAGCTCCTCGATGAGCTCGGGGTTGGACGAGGGATTGCTGATGCGGACGTCGTCGACGGGTTCGACGATGCCGCGGCCGAAGAAGTGGGACCAGACGATGTTGCCGAGGTTTTTGGCGAAGTAGGGATTTTCGGGGGAGGAGATCCAGTCGGCCAGGACTTCGCGGCGGTCTTTGCCCTTGGTGTCGGGCGTTTCGCCGCCGAGGAATTTGGGGGCAACGACGCGGTCGCCGAGGGGGTGTTTCATTTCGCCGCCGCCGCCGTTGAAGACGATGACTTCGCGCGGGTCGTCGCCGGCTTTTCTGGCGATCTGGGAGAAGAAGGCGGCGAAGCCGTAATAGTCGTCCTGCGTCCAGCGGTCGAACGGATGGTTGTGGCACTGAGCGCACTGGACGCGGACGCCCATGAAGACCTGGGCCGTGTTTTCGGACAGCTTGAGGTTTTCCTTGGTGATCTGGTAGTAGTTGGTGGCGGGGCTTTTGAAGGTGCCGCCGGTGGCGGAGATGAGCTCGCGAACGATCTGGTTGAAGGGGACGTTGCGGGAGATGCGGTCTTCGAGCCACTGATAATAGAGGAGGGCGGACTTGTAGCTGACGTCGTTGTTGGAGCGGATTTCGAGGAGCTCGGCCCACTTCATGACCCACATTTCGACGAACTCTTTGCGGTTGAGAAGTTCATCGACAAGTTTGTCGCGCTTTTTGGCGTCGGTGTCGGTGACGAAGCGGTCGTGCTCGGAGGCGGTGGGAAGCTGGCCGACGATATCGATGTAGGCGCGGCGGAGGAAGACTTCATCGCTGCAGAGTTCGGAGGGGACGATGCGAAGCTTCTTGAGCTTGTTGTTGACGAGCCCGTCGATGTAGTTGTTCTCGGGGACGTTGGGGAATTCGTATTTGAGGTCTTTGGGGATGACGATGGCCTGGCTGCCGACGGTGAAGGTGGCGAAGCGGGCCATGACGAAGGCTTCGCCGCGCTTGGCGGCAGTGACGAGGCCGGCAGGGGAGACGGCGGCGGAGTTTTCGTTGTTGGTGAGGAAGAGGGCCTGGCTGGTGACATCGCGCTCGGTGCCGTCGGAATAGTGGGCGACGGCGACCATCTGCTGTTTTGCGCCCTCGCCTTCCAAGACCATCTGGGTGGGGAGAATCTCTAGGGAGGTGGGTTTGGCGACTTCGGGGCTGTCCTTGGGCGCGCCGGCCTCGAGCCAGCGCATGATGGTGGCGTACTGGGGGCCGTCCTCGGCGAAGCGCTTGCCGCCAGTGTGGGGGACTGCGCCGATGGATTTCAGGAGGAGGAGGCTTTCTTTTGGCTGAGCGAGGTTGATGCGGCGGGTGGCGAGCTCGCGGGTAATTCGGAAGTAGTCGCCGTCGGGGTCGAAGCCAAAGAGGGAGAGGCGGAAGCCATCCTTGCCGCGGGCAGCGCCGTGGCAACTGCCGACGTTGCAGCCGGTGCTGAGAAAGACCGGCATGACATCGAGCTTAAAGCTGATGGGGCGTTCGACGGTTGCGTTGTGAACGGTGAGAGGAATGGCCTGGGTTTGGCCGGAGTGGGTGACGCGGACTTCGGTAGTGCCGTCGGCGAGGGGCTTGAGGATGTTGCCCTCGAAGACGGCGATTTTGGGGTCGGCGACGCTGAGCTGGGCTTCAGTTGTTACGTCTTTGGTGATGCCGTTGGGTTGGGCGATGCGGCTGACGATGGATTGACGAGCGCGAGAAGTTTCCAGGGTGATCTTGGCCGGGAAAGATTCGAGGCGCGGCCCGGTGGCGGGCTTGGGCGCTTCTTCAGCGAAGAGGAAGGGGAATGCGCAAAGCGGTGCTAGAACGAGGGAGGCAAAAATTATTCGTCGCATAGTGGACATCACTTTCTCTCCAACGCCTTAAGGCGTTTTTCCCTCTTTGGCCGCCTGTTCCTGTTCAAGGCGGAGCTTTTCGAGCCGCGTCAGCGTTTTTGGGGGTGGCGGGGCGGCAGGCTTGGTGGTCGCCTCAACAACCTGGGCAGGTTTGGTGGTTGCGCTGGGCTTTGGTGGTAAGGGTGCGTCAACGCGGAGTGTTCCGCCGCGACCGACGGCTTGGACGATGGGTTCGCCGTCTTTGATCATGGTAATCTGGCAGAGAAGACCGCCGTGCTGGCCGGGCGGGCTCTTTGGGGTCGTGACAACGTCGAAAACGATTTTCTTGTCTTCGGGGCCGATTTCTTTTTCTTCGGCGGTGACGTTGGCGGGTAGGCCGAGGAGTTGCGCTTTGGCTCTGCCTGCAATGGGTGTTTTTTGTTCGATTTCGCAGACGAGGTTGGTGGTGGCACCCTGTTCGGCGGCGGCCATGTTGAGCTTGCCGATGATCATGGGGGCGACGATTTCGAGATTGGCGAGCTGGGACGAGACCCAGAGCGGGCCATTGACGTCGGAGCTTCCGAGGATGGCGATCTTCCACTTGCGGGCGGGGACATTGTCGGCGCAATTTAAAGGATAGAGCGCCTCGGTTTTGTCGGCGGGAATATCGATCGACGGGGCAGAGCCGACGCCCGGCGGGTTGAAGAGCATTCGGAGGGAGATGACCCCCTTGAACCCTTCCTTGCGGGTTGCGACGACCTTCAGGTTCATAGAGCCATTCTGAACGAGAGGAACCTTGGGTTCGACGATGTCGATTTTGAAAGGGGCTTCTTCAGTGACGGCCGCCGTGAGGTGGTCGATGGGTATCTTGTGATAAGAGGTGTTGTTCGGGCCGTAGACCAACTCGACAACCTGATGAAAAGTTCCGTCGGAGTCTTTCACGTTTGGATCGAGGGGGTGGCCGATGAGATCGCCAAGTTTTCCGGCGAGGGGAGCGTCGGCGTTGGCCTCGAAGACGACGGGAGCGACGTCGCCGCCGTTGACGACGGGGGCGGCGTCCATCTTCATGCCGTCGGGCAAGTCTTTTGCGGCAATGCTTACGTCACCGCCCATGTTGGCGCGGGTTGCTCGGATGAGCGTGGCGAAGCGATTGCCACGGGGGACGGGAATGGTCTGGCGCTCCTGGGTGGGCTGACCGCCGTTGTTGGGGATGGCGAGGGTGACGGAAGGTTTGGTGAAGGTCAGTTCAACGCGGTAGATGTAGTCGGGGCCACCTTGATTGAGGTGATCGCGGACGCTGAGAAGGTATTCGCCGTCGGCAGGTGGATTGAAGCGGAGATAGCTGTCTGGGCCTCCTGAGTCATCGTTCTGGGCGATCTGGTTTCCCTTGGCGTCGTAGATGGTGAGAACAGAGTCGAGCGGAGAGTGGAGGCGGCGCGCATAGACATTGACTTCAAGGGCTCGGTCTTTTTTGGCTTTGAACTTGAAGAAGTCGATGTCTGATTTTTCGGAGATGATGCCGTTGAACGCGAAGGGGGCGTCCAGATCGCTTGGGGTGGCGGTCTTGGCTTCGTTGTTCGGCTCAACTTCCATGACGTTGGGGAAGGGGGAGACGCGGAAATGGTTGGCGGAGGGAGGGGTTTGACCGTTGTGGTCGACGAGGACCAGAAAATCTTCTGAAGGAGCGGCGGGGAGTTGGAGTGTTTTTGCGATGGGGCCGAGCACATCGCCAATAAACTGAACCGGGACGGCCTGGCCGGCGGGGCCACCTGAGGGGTAGATGCCGCGTGGACGGGGGAAGGTGCCGACGTGGAGGCGATATCGGCTTTCGCCGCCGCCGCCGAAGGAGGTCTCGCGGACCTGGATGATGTATGAGCCATCCTTTGGAGCAACGACGGAGACGAACGCGTCCTGTTTCAGAAGGGCGGTGTCGTCGGCGGAGGCGAGAACGAATCGGTTGGAGTCGAGGATGGCAACGAAGGGATCGAACATGGCGTCGCCGAGGCGCAACGCTTCAATTTCCGCGGAGATGCGCTGGCCTTGTTTGGCTTCGATCTGGAAATAGTCGACGTCTTCGTTGTCGACGACTCCTTCGACGGTCACGTTCAGGTCAATTTTCTGCGGATGGTCGAATTCGCTGTTGGGTTCCTTCTCAGCGACGATTGGAAATGGCCCGACCCAGAAAGTCCGCAATTCGGAGATGCCGGTGGCGGAACGCACACGCAGAGTATGCTGACCCAACTCGGCGCCTGGCTCGATCTTGACGTGGGCCTTGACCTGTTTTTCGTTGACAATGTCGAGCTTGGTGACGGAGATGCCGGGTTCGTAAAATAGAATTTCTTTGGCGTCGGCGAGACGAACGCCATCGAGGACCAGATCGATTTCGGTACCGCGCTGGCCGCCGCGCGGTAGGACACGGTTGAGTTGCGGTGAGGCCGCGTGGACTGTGGTTGCGATAAGCATCGCAAACAGCATCCCTGCCATGTTGATCCGCTTGGCTCGATTGGTGGCCATACCGTCGGTCTCCATTTTCATCCCGTCACTTGTGCGAAGAGTGCCTCAGGCGAGAAGATCCTGAACAACCTTGCCGCCGCGAACGATGTCGATGGGGCGGCCGCCGGGGGACATGAGCTTCTTTTCGCCGTTGATGCCGAGACGGTTGTAGACGGTCATGGCGAGATCTTCGACGCTGAGCGGATTGTCAGCCGGGTCGGTGGCGGTGGAGTCGGACGATCCGTAGATCGTGCCGCGCTTGATGCCGCCGCCGGCGAGGACAATGCTGAACACCTTTGGATAATGATCGCGGCCTTCGTCCTTGTTGATCTTGGGGGTGCGGCCGAACTCGCTGGTGACCATGACGAGGGTGGAGTCGAGGAGTTTGCGGTTGTCGAGGTCGCGGATGAGGGTTGCGAAGGCCTTGTCGAACTTGGGCATCTGGCCGGCAAAGCCGTCCTTGATCTTGGCGTGATGATCCCAACCGCCGTAGGTGAGGGAGACGAAGCGGACGCCGGATTCGACGAGGCGGCGGGCCATGAGGAGGCGCTGACCGGCGTCGTTGCGGCCGTATTCGTCGCGGAGGGCGTCGGGCTCGGCCTTCAGGTTGAAGGCTTCGCGGGCTTCCTTGGAGCTGATGAGGGCGTATGCGCGCTGATAGAACGAATCCATCGCGTCAAGGGCATCGGTTTTTTCGAGTGAGCGGAAGTGTTCATCGACCGCGGCAAGCATGTTCTGACGGCGGGAGAAGCGGGGGTCATCGACGCCCTGGGGGAGTTGAAGATCGCGGACGCTGAAGCCGGGGTTGCCGGGATCGGAGCCGAGACTGAAGGGGCCGTATGCGGTGCTGAGGTATCCGCTGCCGGCGTTTGGATTGGGGACGCCGGGGATGCAGACGTACGGGGGGAGGTTTTTGCGGGGGCCGTACTCGTGGGAGACGATGCTGCCGAAGCTGGGGAACTGGATGGCGGGGCTTGGGCGATAGCCGGTGAACATGTTGTGCGTGCCGCGCTCGTGGGCGGCTTCGCCGTGGGTCATGGAGCGGACGACGGTGATTTTGTCTGCGATGCCAGCGGTCTCCTTCATCAATTCGCTGAAGACTTCGCCGTCGAGCTTGGTTTTGACCGTGCCGAAGGGCCCGCGGTATTCGATGGGGGCGAAGGGCTTGGGATCGAAGGATTCCTGGGCGGCCATGCCGCCTGGCAGGAAGATGTGGATGATGGACTGGGCGGGGGGGGCCTTGTCGGTGGCGATAGCGGGGGCTTCAGCGGCTCTGGCCTGCTGGAGGCCGAAGTAGTCGCCGAGACTGAGACCCAGGCCGCCGATCATACCGACGTAGAGGATGTCGCGCCGGCTGGGCTTGCGGAAATGAGCGGGATCGCTGCACCAGGTGCCGTCGGGATGTTGAGCCATTTTTGATCTCCTTCAGAACAGAACACGAATTGGACTAAACCCACGTATCGCAGTTATCGACCCTACCCGCGTATTGCCGTTAGGCAGCTTCTAGGGCGTTGGGTCACTCTTCATACTGCAACGTTGTTGCTTGGTTGTTGAATATTGGTAGTTCTTTTTTCGGAGGATGCAACTAGCAGTGGTACTCATCCATAATCGAGCGAGCGTCATTTTTCATGCGGTCGTTGGGGTCTTGTCATCGATAATAAGTAGACTGGCGGCTTCCGAAAGCAGGCACGGAGGCTTGCGGATAGTCCGGGCAACTCCTTAGACTCATTTAGCTTTATGCCAAACCCTGTCACACAGGCTGTGTACTGCACGCTGGTTGTACCAACGTATAACGCCGCCGATTTCATCGAAACGAGCGTTTTGCGGCTGCGGCGATTTGTCGCAGAACATCCGGCGTGGTGCGTGTTATTTGTGTGCGATGGGTGCACGGATGGGACGGCCGAGAAGCTCTCGGCGTTGATTGCGGGGGATGGGCCTGGGATTCAGGCGGAGGTTTACACGCAAAATCGGGGGAAGGGGTACGCGGTTCGGCGTGGGATGGCGCTGGCGAAGACGGCGTATCGGTTCTATACGGATGTTGATCTTGCTTATGACCCGGACGAGGCGCTCAAACTATTGAAGTTGCTGGAGGCGGGCGCGGATCTGGCGGTGGTCAATCGGGCGAGTCCGGATTCTTGCTTCCTGATCAGCCCGCGGGATTTTCCGACTATTTACAAACGGCATGTGATGAGCCGCAGTTTCAATTGGTGGCTTCGGAAGATGCTGCCGATCAGCATTCTGGATACTCAGGCCGGGCTGAAGGGGATGACGGCGGCGGCGTGGGAGAAGATTGGGCCACAGTTGAGCACGGATGGATTTTTCATTGACGTGGAGATTCTGGCGTGGGCGGGGCTGCACGGGATGCGCGTGGATGAGACGCCGATTGTTTTCAAATACGTTGACCCGACTACCGTTCGGATGGTATCGCACGGGTGGCACATGATTTTTGATACGCTTCGGCTTCGGAAACATCTTTCGCGATTTCGGCGGGAGGAGAGGCGCTCGACGGCGGTTCAGAATGTTGTGAAGGTCAGCGGTGTCTTGTAGCGCGGAGGTGGCGCGGCGGGTGTTGATCGTCACGGCCGACGATTTTGGGATTGGGGTGGAGACGAGCCGGGGGATTGTTGATGCACATCTGAATGGGCCGGTGACTTGCACGAGCTTGATGACGGTGACTGGGGATCATGTGTTGCAGTCGATTGGGTTGTTGGAAAAAGCGCCGGCGCTGGAGGTGGGGTTGCATCTTGTATTGAGTGGCGGGGAACGACCTTTGACGAAGGCGACGGGGTTGGTCGATCGGGTTGGGCGTTTTCATGCGCTCTCGGGTTTGGCGCTTCGGGCCTGGGCGAGAAAGTTGGATCGGGGGGCCGTGTTGGCAGAGATCGCGGCGCAGGCGGAGATGTTTTTGAAGCTGGTTGGGCGGAGGCCGGCATATGTGGATTGCCATCATCATGCGCACCAATTTCCGACGGTGCGGGATGCACTTGTTGAGGCGGTGAGGGCGGGGTTGTTGCCTGCGATGACGCGGCTGACGCTTGAGCCTTTGGAAATGTCGGCGGTGGCGTCAGGTGGGGCGGTGCGGGCTCGGCGGCTGGTAGCACGACGATTTGGCGCCGGGGCGCGGGGCGTCTTTGCGGAGGCGGGTCTGACGGTAAATCAGTTTTATTTTGGGATGCTTTCGAAGGTTGATCTCGCGTGCGATTTCCCCTGGCGCGGGTATTTTGAACATTGGCCGGCGGAGGGAGTGGTTGAGTGGGTGGTGCATCCCGGGCGGGTGGATGCGACGCTAGCGGGGAGGGATACTTATGTTGCTGAACGGGTGAAGGAGTTGGAGGCGCTGACGGCGGAGGGTTCGCGGGCGGTGTGGGAGATTGCTGGTTGGCGGCGCGCGACCAAGAGTGCGGCGCTGGGCGGATGACTCAGTTAGACAATTTTTCGACGTGGACTTGTTGCAGGAGGCGCGCGACGTCGGGCATTTGGATGAAGCCGGGTTGGAGGGTGAGGGCGTTGGCGGCGGCGGCGGCGGTTGCGAGGGGTAGGGCTTCGGGAGGTGCAAGTCCCTGGGCTAGGGAGACGGCGAGGCCGGCGAGGAAGGAGTCGCCCGAGCCGATGGTGTTGAGCACCTTTATCTTTGGCGGGGTGATTTTCCAGGCTTCGCGGCCGTTGGAGAGGAGCGCGTATTCGCCGCCGTTGGTGGCGCAGGCCCAGGTAGCACCGGAGTGGACGACCTGGTTGAGGGCGCTTTGGAATTGGTGGATGTCGTCAATGGTGATGTTCATGGCGGCCGCGAGCTCGGTGCGGTTGGGTTTTACGAGGAAGGGTTTGGCGGGGAGGGATTGAAGGAGATGCTGGTTCTGGGCGTCAAGGAGGATCGGCAACTTCGGATTTACTGTGCGAGCGGTTTCGATGCAGTCGCGATAGAAGTTTGTGGGGCCGTTGATGGGGAGGGAGCCTGAGAGGGTGAGCACCTTTGCCTGGGGCAGGAGGTCGCGGAGTTTTTGGAGGAGGTGCTGGTAGTCGTTGGGATCGAGGGCGGGAGATTCTTCGACGAGCTCGGTGTGGGTGTGGCCGGCCTCGTCGATGACGGTGGTGCAGAAGCGGGTGTTGGGGGTTACGCTGACAAAGTCGTGCGGGATGTGGGCTTGATCGAGATCAGATTTCATGAAACGGCCACGGTCACCGCCGGCGAAACCGGTGGCGAGGACTTCGTGGCCGAGGGTGGCGACGACACGGGCGACGTTGAGGGATTTACCGGAGGCGCATTCGACGACTTTGGTGGCGCGATTGACGCCGTTGAGCTGGAGGGCCGGGAAGACCATGGTGCGCTGGACGGTGGTGGTTGTTCCGAGGGTGAGAATCATGGTGTCAGCGGTTGCAGTTCGATGAGCATTTCGGTAACGCCTGGGCGAAAACCGCAGGCTATGAAGAGTTGGCGTGCGGCTTCGTTTTTGGCGGCGGTATCACAACGGATTTGTTTCATGCCGAGTTGCGTGAATTGCTCTACGGCAAGAGTGACGAGCTGGCGGGCGAGCCCTTCATTGCGGTAGTCGGTTTCAACCCAGAGGTCGTGGATGAAGCCGAATTCATTCAGTCGGTAGATTGGGATTTCTTTTTCGATGGTGGCGATGAGAAATGCGGCGAGCTGCGCGGGGTCTTCGCCAGTCTCGCGATCCGCGACCAGGAACACGGCACGTGGATCGGTGGCTCGGGCGCGGAGCCAGCCGTCGTACTTGCTGGTGGTGTCGGGACGGATGGAATATTTGGCAGGATCGAGTTGCTCGTGGAAGGCGCAGATCTTAGCAACCATGGGGAGGACGGCGGGAACGTCGGCGGGGGTGGCCGGGCGGATGTTCATGGCTGAATGTTACGCCTCAAGGCCGGCGAGTTTCCCGGTGCTGTCTCCGAAGCGCGGGACGTTGACGCCGATGCGGTTGAGCATGGAGAGGTAGAGATTGCAGAGGGGCGTGCCGTTGGGGCTGGCGACGTGACGGCCGGGGTTGAGTGCCCCGCCGGCTCGACCGGCGAGGATAAGGGGGAGATTGGCGGGGTCGTGGCGATTGCCATCCGACATGCTGGAGCCGAAGAGGATCATGGAATTATCGAGGAGGGTTTTTTCGCCTTCCTTGATGTTGCGCATTTTTTCAAGGACGTGCGCGAATTGTTGCACATGCCAGCGATTGATGAGGCGGTACTGCTCGATCTTGGCGGCGTCGTTTTCGTGATGGGAGATATGGTGGTGGCCGCCGTGGACGCCATCGACGATGCCGGTGAAGTTTCGGCCGGAGACGTCGTTGGCGAACATGAAGGAGGCGATGCGGGTGGAGTCAGTCCAGAAGGCGAGGACGAGCATGTCCATCATGAGACGGACGTGTTCCTGGTAATCGTGGGGGATTTCCGCGGCGGGGCGGGCGATGTCTTTGGGCGTGGTGCTGGGCTTCCAGCCGGTGTTGCGGGCCTTTGAGGCGAAGTCGACGCGTTTTTCCACGGCGCGGACGGCCTCAAGGTATTCGTCTACTTTCAGTTGATCGTCGCGGCCCAGTTTCTTGCGCAGGTCGGTGGCGTCTTCGAGGGCGAGGTCGAGGAGGCTGCGGTCGTCGGCGCGGGTGGAGGTTGTGGGGCGGCCCTGTGCGTCTTTTGGGCCAAAGAGACGATCGAAGACGGCGCGGGGACCGATCTCACGGGCGACTGGAATGCCGGGGCCGCGCCAGGAGATGTAAGAGGCGTAGAGGCGGGTGTAGCCGACGTTGCTGTCGATGCCGGAGACGACGGGGTCGATGCCGACCTCGAGGGAAGGGAGCGGGGTGGCGTCGCCGTTTCTCTGCGCGGCGAGCTGGTCGATGGAGATGCCGCCGGCGCTGATGTCTTTGCCGGTGGTTTTGTTGACGTGTGCGCCGGTGAGGAAGTTGGCGGTTTTGGCGTAGTGGCCGTCGCCTTCGTGGCTGGCGGCCTTGTCGAGGCCGGAGAGGACGGTGATGTCGTCTTTGGCTTTTTGTAAGGGCGCGAGGGAGAAGGGGAGCTCGTAGTCAGCCCCGGCGGCTTTGGGGACCCAGGCGTCGGTCCATGCGCCGTTGGGGAAATAGAGGAAGGCCATGCGGACGGGGGCGGCGAAGCCTGGCTGGGTTGCGGGAGCGGCGAGGGCGCGGAGAGGCGTCATGGCGTCGAGGAGGGGGAGCGCAATCGCGGAGGCGGTACCTCTCAGGAACGTTCTTCGGGAAAGATGCCAATTGCCGCGGCCCATGCTTGCCTCACTTCTTGGAGTAACGATATCGGAAAGGGACGCTTAAGACGATCTGTTCAAATAGTAGGGAAGAGTGATCGTCGTTGGCTTCGAGGGCTTTGAGGCAGTCGTTGATGACGCAGTCGTCGAAGCGGTCGAGGCCTCGGCCAAGGGCATAGCCGAGCATTTTCCGGCAGAAGGTGCGGAGGAATTCCTGTCGGCGCTGCATAAGGGCGTGGCGCAGCTCGGCGGGGCCGGAAAATTTTTCGCCGGAGGGGAGTTCGCCGTGGGCGTCGACGGGTTCGCCGGCGACGGCGGTGCGCCAACGGCCGACGGGGTCGAAATTTTCGAGGCCGAAGCCGAGCGGGTCCATTTTCTGGTGGCAGGCGGCGCAGTCGGGTTGTGAGCGGTGTTGTTCGAGGCGCTGGCGGAAGGTGAGGCCGTTTATTTTCGCATCATCCGTGGAGAGGGAGGGAACGGTTGGCGGCGGGGGCGGGACTTTGCCGCCGAGGATTTGCTCCATGACCCATTTGCCGCGGAGGACGGGGCTGGTGCGCAGCGGGTAGGAGGTGGAGGTGAGGATAGCGCCCATACCGAGGAGGCCGCCGCGGCTGGCGCGGGCGGATTCGGGGAGCTGGACCTTGCGCATCTCGGAGCCCTTGATCCCAGGGATGGCGTAGTGTTTGGCGAGGCGGTCGTTGAGGAAGGTGTAGTCGGAGTCGATGAGGTCGAGGAGGCTGTGGTCTTCGCACAGTACTGCGCCGACGAAGAGGGTTGCTTCATCGCGCATGGCGGCGGCAAGCAAGTCATTGAATTCCGGGAATCGCTTGGCGTCGGGACGGCTTGCGCCGCCGATGGTGTTGATGGCGAGCCACTGGCCGCCGAAATTTTCGCCCAGGGCGCGGGAGCGCGGGTCCTTGAGCATGCGGCGAACTTGCTGGCGAAGGGTTTCGGTGTCGGTGAGGCGTTTTTCTTCGGCGAGCTTGAAGAGTTCGTCGTCGGGCATGGACGACCAGAGGAAGTAGGAGAGGCGTGAGGCGAGCGGATAATCGCCGAGTTTGTAGACGCCTTCTTTTTCGGGCTCGGGCTCGACGAGGAACAGGAAGCGCGGGGAAATCAGGATGCCCTTTAAGGCGAGTCTGAGTGAGGCTTCGAAGGAGAGTTTGCGTTCCTGAGCGCGGTCGAAGACGGTGACGAAGCGATCGATCTCGGTGGGTTGCGGAGGTCGGCGGAAGGCGCGGCGGGCGAAATTGGTGAGGTTGGTTTTGGCGGCGGCGCTGGGTTTGGTGTTTTTGTCGGGGAGAGACTGAAGGATGCGTTTGCGTGCTTCGGCGATTTCGGGGGGCATTTCGCCCTGGCCGCGCGTGCCGTCGGGTACGACGACGTCGAGGACCTGGTCGGCGGCCTGGAGATATTTTTCGATCTGGATGGCGGAGATGAAGAGGCTGTCGCCAACGGTGTCGAAGCCTTCGCCACCTGCGCCGTCTTCGGGGAGGATATTGCCGGGGTGAATGTCGAGGCCGATGAGGTCGCGGATGGTGTTGTTGTATTCGGCGCGGGTGAGTCGGCGGCTCATGACGTGGCCGCGATAGAAGCGCTGGGTTTCGTCGGTGGCGATCTTGCTGCAATCGACCTGATCGTGGCCGACGGTAGCGCCAATCCAGGAGAGGAGGAGGGCGCGCTCCTGGTCGGTGGGCTGTTTCGCCTTGCCCTTCTTTGGGGGCATGTCGTGGTTTTCGAGGCGGCTGGCGACGTCGTACCAGACGTCTTTGTCGGCGAGGACTTTGGCGGTGTTGTTGAAGGGGGAGAGGTCGAGATCGCCCTTCTTTTTTTCAGGCCCGTGGCAGGAGAGGCAATAGGTGCCGAGGAGGGGGCGGATCTGGCCTTCGAAAGAGACCTGCGTGGTGGGCGCGGCCGTGGACTGGCTTGCGATGATCAGAAAGAGGATGAGAGAGGGGGAAAGACGCATCGCTTGGTGCTGGCGGACATATCCCCCACAAGTACGTTTTCCCAGAAGGGCCGTTGCCTGATTTGCGTCATCGGGCGGCGGGAAATGCGCAGAACAGGGTTGGAAGCGGCGTTTTTGAGGTGGGAACCGCTGGTATGCGGGTTGCTGTCGATGAGAGGCCTGCCGTGACGATGTTGGTTGCGGGTGGCGATTCAAGGAAGGACACGATCATGACATTTTCAGTAATTGCACAGAGTGATAGCCATAGCCGGATCATCGGGACGATTTGGGCACCGGAACAGTCGCAGGCGAACCATATCGCAGCCGACCTGTGTTCCTGTCAGCAGGGGGAGGCGATTGTGGTCAAGCCATGCGAGGACGACCGCGAGGTACGCGTTGCGATCAGCAACTGATATTTGATCATGCGAGAGGTTCGCTGGCACCGGTTTGACGGGTGATTTCGTCTCGCAAGCGGGCGGCCTCCTCGTAGCGTTCGTCCTTGATTGCCTTGGTCAGTTGCTTCTGCATTTCCTGCAGCGGATCGATGGGCAACTTGCGTTTGATGTCGCGGGCGAAGCGCTTCAGGATGCGCACTTCGTTTGAGCGGGCGTAGACCTCTTCCTGGCCGAAGCGGGCGAAGAATTCCTTGAGGTCAGCTAGGCCGCGACGGATGATGGTGAGCGCCCTGCGATAATGGTCGTTTTCGAACTGAATCGATGCGAGGGCGCGGGTATTCATCATGATGATGTAAGGGCGGTACTGCTCGAGCACCAGGCGGTCTTGTTCGTCGTCGGCGAACTGGCCGCAGAGGTCGAGGACGCGGATGTTTCGGGCGGTGTCGCGGGCGACGCCGGCGAATTCTCCGAGGACGAAGAGGCTGAGGTAGCGGTGGTAGTACATCAGCGATTCTTCACGCAGCGATTGGCACTGGGCGGGGGTGAGGTGGAATCCGTCGTTGGATCCGCTGTGGGTGGAATGCTCTTTGAGCTGGTCTTCGAAGTAATCGAGAAGGGACTCATGGCCGTGGGGGCGGACGCCGTCCGGCCGGCCGTTCATTTCCATCTGGAGAAGGCCTAAGTCGAGGCGCATCTGAAGCTTGGGTTGTCCGTCGAGGCCGGTGATCTTGCGGACGTTGATTGTGCCGGCTTCGTATTCCCAGCCTTCCATCACTGGACCGATGTCCTTGCTGGGAACGTTGCGCGGCTCTCGGCCACCTGACGCATCTTTCTTTGCCATTGACTACTACTCCATGTCAACCCGGTTCTTTGCCACGGACCATTTTAGTCATGCCGATGCGTTGAGGAAAATGATGAGCGCGCCTGCGGCAGGCAAAAGCTGCGCATGGGGTCGAGCGTTCGGTAAATGTCGTTCGAATCATGCTTTGGCCACGCCATCGCGGACGGCGAGGCGACGGGCTACGGTCGCGCCGGAGTTGAGGCCGCCTTCCATGTAGCCTACGAATTTGTAGCAGGCGGCTTCGCCGGCGAAGTGGAGGCGTCCGAGACCCTTGGCGAGGACGGGGCCGATGGTGGTGACCTGACCTGGGGCTGGGAAGGAATAGCTGGCGTTGGTGAGCGGATCGCTGGCCCAGTCCATGAAGCGTGAACGCACGAATTGCTTGGTGAAGCCAGGGTAGTAGGTCTCTAGGATCTCGGCGTATTTGGCGTCGCGGGTGTCTTTGGGGAATTTTCGACAGGTATCGGCGGCGGGACCGCCTGAGAAGGCGGTGAGGCAGGCTTCGTCGGTTTCCTGGCCGTCGGTGGCGTCCCAGGTCATGGACACATCGCCGTCGCTCAAACTGTCTTGCGCCAGTTTGGCGTCTTTCCAGAAGCGGCTTTTGACGGCGGCGAGATATTTGACGCCGAGGCCCATTTGTGGGGCGAGGTTGTCGGACAGGGCCGGGGTGATTTTGATTTTGGCCCACGTGCTGGGCGGGACGCTGAGGACGACGTCATCGGCTTCGATTTTTGTGCCATCGGAACAGGTGATGACCGCACCGCTTTCCTTCACTTCGATTTCGGTGACGGCAAGTTTCAGGCGGATGACGTCGGTGCCAATGGCCTTGGCGAGTTTCATGGCAAGCTGCTGATTGCCGCCTTTGCAGCGGTAGACTTCGCTGTCGGTCCAGTATTTTTCGACGCCGCCGCCTTTGATCTGGGAGAGATTGCCGAGGTAGCTCTGGCGGCTGAGGGCGACGTTGTTGTTCGCGGTGAGCTCCGCGCCGGCGGCGAGCTTGGCGAGGGGGCTCGCGTCCTGATCTTTGATCCAATCGGCGGTGGACTTTTTATCCAGGGCCGGGGCATCTGCGCTTTTCCACGGTTCGTCTTCGAGAATTTTGGCGGCGTCGACGTTCATCTTGCCGAGGACTGCTT
>JBBRHH010000046.1:0-18260 GCA_038222915.1 Tepidisphaerales bacterium | reverse complement strand
ATATAGGCCGCCGTGGTTTAGGAATACTTTGAGGGTTTACATGGAAAATCGCTTCGGCGCGAAAGACTTCTTTCTGTTTCTGCTGGTGATTGTAATGATCGTTTCGGTCTGGCTGGCAATGGCGCAGTTTGACCGACAGTGGAAGGATGTGCAGGCGATTCGCGCGACACTGAGCGATGAAGCGAAGCAACTTCACGCGCAGGATGAACGATTGGCGTTACTGCAACGATCGATTTCGCGTGGCGTGCAGGTGAGCAATGTGCCGACGACGGGACCGGCAACGAGCCAGCCGGTCGTGGCAGAGATTGCGCCGGACGATCCATTTGCGCGGCTAAAGGCGGTTCGGGCGACGCCGAACTTCTCGACCGGGGACTGGTATGTGAACGGTCTGGCGGGGAACGTGGCGAAGCTGACTCCGCTGGTGTCGGGGGATGCTTATGCCGCCGATATTCAGGACATTGTGATCGAGTCGCTGGCGGTCCGGGATCCAGACAGCCTGGAGTGGCGACCGCGGGTTGCCAGGAATTGGAAGATCAGCGAAGACGGCCTGACCATCACGTTTCAGATGCGGGATGACGTGAAATTTTCAGATGGGGAGCCGCTGACGTCGGAGGACGTTGTATTCACTTTCGGCTTCATCATGGATGAGAAGATCGCCGCGCCGCGCCAGCGGGCGTACTTCCGGACGATCAAGAGCGTGGAGGCGAAGGGGCCATACGAGGTGGTCTTTACGTATAAAGAGCCATACTTTCAGTCGTTTGAACTGGCCGCGGCGATGAACATTATGCCCAAGCATTTTTACGGAAAACTTGATCCAGAGAAGTTCAATCAGTCGACGAATTACCTGATGGGCTCGGGGCCCTACAAACTGGACAACCGGGAATCATGGACGCCCGGGCAACAGATCGAACTTGTGCGCAATGAGAACTATTGGGGGATCGCTCCGGCGTATGACAAGCTGGTGTTCAAGCAGATCACGCAGGACGTGGCGCGGCTGACGGAATTTCGCAATCGCAACGTCGATATCTTCGGCGCGTTTCCGGAGCAGTATGTGGAGATGCTGAAGGATCAGACACTTGTGGCGCGAACGCAGCATCACGAATACATGTCGGTGCGCGGCGGGTACAGGTATATCGCATGGAACGAGATGCGAGACGGCAAGCCCACTTTCTTCGCGGATAAACGAGTGCGCCAGGCATTGACCATGTTGCTGGACAGGCAGCGGTTTCTTCAGGAGGTGCTGCTGGGATATGCAACAGTATCGACGGGTCCGTTCAAGCCAGGAGGCAAGCAGACCAGCCCCAACGTGCAGCCATGGCCATACGACGTTGCGCGCGCAAAGGCGTTATTGAAGGATGCTGGTTTTGACGACGCGGAGGGGGATGGTGTTCTAAAGAAGGATGGCAAGCCGTTTGAGTTTAAACTCACTTATCCGTCTGGGAATGAGAATTTCAAGAAGCAGGCGTTGTTCCTGAAGGACGCATATGCCCGGGCTGGCGTGATTGTAGAACCCGATCCGCTGGAATGGGGAACCTTTACCGAGCGGTTGCGGAACAAGAACTTCGAAGCGATCACGTTGCAATGGACCAGCGGACTTGAGACGGACATATATCAGATGTTTCACTCCAGCGGGATGATTCCCGGCGGGGACGATTTCATGTCGTATAAGAACGAGACGCTGGACAAAACCATCGAGCAGGCGCGCTCCACGGTGGATGAAAAGAAGCGCATGCCGCTGTGGCAGAAGTGCCACGAGATGCTGCATGAGGACCAGCCTTATACGTTTCTGGTCTGGGGAAAATCGCTGGTGTTTCTAGACAAGCGATTCCAAAACGTGCGGCCGACGAAGATGGGGATAACTCCTTCGCTTGAGTGGTTTGTTCCTCGCGACGAGCAACGCTGGACGAACCAGTAATTCGATCATGCTGAACTATATCGTTCGACGACTGCTGCTGATGATCCCCACATTGCTTGGGATCACGGTGTTGGTATTCAGCGTGATGATGATGGTGCCCGGCGGATTGGCGGCTTCGTTGGATCTCGAGGGGGGAATGCGGCCGGAGGAGCGCGAGGCGGAGCGTCAGTATTTGAACCGGCGATTTGGATTGGACAAGCCAGCACCTGCGCAATATCTGCGCTGGCTGAACAACATCTCGCCGATCGGTTGTACGGTCAAAGCAGATGGAACGCTTGGGGCATTTGGATTTAAGGCACCGGACCTGGGGGAAAGCCATTTCAAACATCGCTCGGTGATCAGCCTGGTCAAGGAGGCGTTGCCCATCACGCTGCTGCTGAATCTTCTGACGATCCCATTCCTTTATGGCATCGCGGTCAGTAGTGGCATTCTGGCGGCAAAGCACAGAGGAAAACTTCTCGATCAGGGCATCGGCACGGTTCTGCTGGGCCTGTGGTCGATGCCAGTAATCTGGGTGGGCGTGATGCTCGTGGGGTTTCTGGCGAATCACGATATCGTGGCGCTGTTTCCGGCGAGTGGCCTGCATGATGTGCGGGCGGGCTCGATGGCGTTCCTTCCACACGGGCGCGCCGGTGGGGTTGATCGCGGGTGGCTGCTGGATGCGGTGTGGCATCTGGTCGCGCCGATCATCTGCCTGACGTATGCGGGGTTTGCGTTCCTATCCAAGCTGATGCGGGCGTCGGTGCTTGTCAACCTTTCTTCGGATTTTGTGCGGACGGCGCTGGCGAAGGGGGCGAGCGAGAAGATCGTTTTGTATCGCCACGTGCTGCGCAATAGCCTGCTACCTCTGATAACCGTCGCGGCGAGTTTGCTGCCGGGGCTTCTGGGTGGCTCATTGATCGTTGAGAATATTTTCAGCATCAATGGCATGGGGACACTCATGATCGATGCAATTCGACAGCAGGATCGGGACCTTGTGCTGTCGCAGACGCTTGTCGTGGGATTGGTGGGATTGTTCAGCCTGTTGCTCGCGGATATTTGTTACGCGATTGCCGATCCACGGGTGAGCTATGAGTAAGGTGATGACGATTCCAATGGGTCTGTCGACAGAGCCAACAGCTGCGCCATTACGGAGTTGGGTAGCGCAGATCATGCTGGACACCGTCGGTCGATCGGCGGCGCGCATTGGCCTGGTCTGGGTAGTGTTTACGGCCTTCCTCGGTGTGTTTGCGCCGTTTCTGGCCAATAGCTATCCACTTCTGGCCAAGGTGAACGGGAAATGGTCGAGCCCGATGGCGCGTCATCTCACTGCCGCGGATGTAACGCTGATGGTGGCGTTTGTTCTAGCTTTCGTGTTGCTGGCGATGCGGAGGGCGGCGGCGGGGCAACGGTTATTGGTGTTTGTGGGAGTGGTCGTTGTGGTTGGGGTGATTGGGCTGGTTGTCGTGCGGCCGCCACGGACGAATATTTATGAGCAGTATCGGGAATTGAAATTGGAAGGGCGCTTGGAGAGTGCCGTTGCGGCACCCCTGCCGTATTCTCCCGGCGACCGTTTGCGTGACAGCTTTGAGATCAGTCATCCACACCCGTGGCCGCCATCGTGGTCACACCCGCTGGGAACTGATCGGGTGGGTGGCGATGTGCTAAGCCAGATGATTTACGCGAGTCGCCTGGCGCTTTCGATTGGATTCATCTCAACCGGGATTGCAGCAATCCTGGGGACGATTCTAGGTGGGCTCATGGGATATTTCGCAGGTATGGTGGACTTGATTGGGATGCGGCTGGCGGAAATCTTCAGCGCGATTCCGACGCTCTACCTGTTGCTTCTGCTGGTGGCGTTTTTCGAGCGGAACATTTATCTGTACATGGTGGTGATCGGGATTACGAGTTGGGTTGGCTATGCGCGGTTTGTGCGGGCGGAGTTTCTCCGGTTGCGGCAACAGGATTTTGTGCACGCAGCAGTGGCGTCGGGTTTACGGCTGCGGTCAGTCCTTTTTCGACATATTCTTCCCAATGCGCTGGCGCCGTTGCTCGTGAATGTGAGCTTCGGAATTGCATCGGCGATTTTGTTGGAGACTACGCTGAGCTTCCTGGGGCTTGGACCGGCCGACAGTCCGAGTTGGGGTGGATTGCTGAATCAGGCCGTCAGCCCAGGCGGGGGATTTTCCTGGTGGATTGCCGCCTTCCCCGGATTGGCGATATTCCTCACCGTTTTCGGGTACAACCTGATTGGCGAATCGATGCGCGACGCCGTTGATCCGCGCGGCAAGCCGCACTGAGATGGTTGAACGGGCATGTCTTGCGGCTACTATTGGCCGAGAATCTCGTCATGCGATTGACCAAGTGGATATTCTTCGGCTATCTGACCGCCATCGTGCTGATCGTGGCGGGGATTGGGTTTTCGTTTACGGTGGAGCCCACGCGCGATCCGGGGCGGCTTTATACGGCTTTTGTTGTGAACCTGAAGTCGCTGGACCCGGCGATCTGCAACGACGTGGATGGGGCGGCGATCATCGGAAACGTTTACGAGTGCCTCTACAACTACAAGTATGGCGTGAAGCCGTATGAGCTGTTCCCTCAACTGGCGGCCGACATGCCGGAGGTGTCGGAGGACGGGCGAACGTACACGGTGAAACTGAGGAAGGGGATTCACTTTTACGATCCGTGGAAGAAGGCGTTCGAGGAAGGCAAGGGGCCGGAGATGAAGGCCTCGGACGTTGTGTTTACGTTTAAGCGGGTGGCGGATTTCCATCTGGCGAGCCCGAATTTCTCGACTCTTTTTCAGGGGAAGATCGCCGGGATTGATGAGTGGAATACTTACACGGAACAGATGAGCAACGCCGGGCGGACGCCAGATTATGCCAAGCCGGTGGAGGGGATCAAGGCTATTGACGATTATACGGTGCAGATCAAACTGGTGGAGAAGAGTCCGCAGTTTCGGTATCTGCTGGCTTATCTGGGGGCGGCAGTCGTATCGCAAAAAGCAGTTGAGGTATACGGGGATGACTTTCGAACACGGCCGGTCGGGACCGGGCCGTTTGTGATGACAGAATACCTCGCGGAACAGCGGATTGTGTTTGAGGCAAACCCGGTGTATCGCGGGCGGCCGGACGTTGACGGCTATGCGAAGGTGGCGGATGCGGATCGACTGCCGAAGCTGAAGTCGATGCAGTACGACTACTTCAATGAGCCGATGCCGATCTGGTATTTTCTGCAGCATGGGACGTTTGACATGGGGCGGATTCCGAAGGAGACATTTGGCCAGGCGATCGACCCCAAGACAGGGAAGTTGAGGGCGGAGATGGTCGCAAAGGGATTCGACCTGGATATCGATGAGGATCCGTCGATCTATTATTACGGTTTCAACATGGGGGATCCGGTGCTGGGGAAGAACAGGCCGTTGCGACAGGCGATGTCGCTGGCTTTTGATCGTGAGAAGTACATTCGGGTTTACGAGAATGGGCGAGGCGTTGCGGCCAATGGTCCGATTCCGCCAACGTTCGACGTGTATGACGCGGACGCGGTGGACAAATATTCGACGTTTGACCTGGAGGCTGCCCGGGCGAAGTTGAAGGAAGCGGAGCAGATCAACGGAGGCGTGATTCCGGAGCTGAGCCTGCTGATGGGTGACACGAGCACGGACGTACGGCAGCAGGCGGAATACTTCGTGAGTCAGATGCGGCAGATCGGACTGCGCATTCGACCGGAATACAACACGTGGGCGCGATTTCAGGAACTGGTGGATGGACGCAAGACCCAGATCTTTTCGCTGGGGTGGGTGCCAGACTATCCAGATGAGCAGACGTTCTTTCAGTTGTTCTACGGGAAATTTGCGCCGCCGCAGGGGATCAACTCGTGCGCGTATGTGAATCCGGATTACGACAAGATTTATAATGAGGCGATGCAGATGGATCGCTCGCCGGAGCGGGCGAAGCTTTACAAGCAACTGGTGGCGATCGTGAATGAGGATTGTCCGTGGATTTACACGCATTACCCAAAAACGTACATGCTGCGCTGGAACTGGCTGAAGCCGTTTCCGGTGATGGATTATGGTTCGGGGTTCAGACAGTATCTGTCGGCCGATTTGGATAAGCGAAAACAGATGCTGCACCGGAAATGACACCTGATTGAAAGAGCCGCCAGCGCGCAGTTATGTGGGCCTACATTGTCCGCAGAATCCTCCTGACTATTCCTACGGTGCTGGGCATCGTGGTGCTTACGTTTGTTTTGTTCGGGCTTGTGGCGACCGATCCGGCGCGGGCTTACGCGGGGAAGAATCCGAGCGCAGCGACACTGCGCGCGATCCGGGCACGCATGGGTCTGGACAAACCAAAGTGGGTCAACCTCGGCCCGACGGTGCAGTCGATCAAAGTGAATTCCAAGGGGTTGCGCGTTGAGACCGACGTTCGACATGGATTGGAGGAGGGCGGGTTGGTCAGTATTTCAGGACTGACGCCGGGCTATCTGGATGGAAATTACAAGGTGACGGCGATCGACGCGCCAACAATCTTTTTTGTCGCGCCGCCGGCGAAGTTCAAGCTTCCGGCGGCCACGACGACGCCGACGACCGAGGCCACGACGTCACCCTCCGGGATAGGTGCCGCACCGGAGGACGACGCTTCGGAACTCTTGAAGAATCCGGGCGGCCGGGTCAGGCCTGTCGGATTGGGGAAGAAGATCGCCGCGTTCTTCGACTCACAGTTTTTTGACCTACTCTTTTTCCGATTTCCCAAGTCGATGCGTTTTGAGGAATCGGTCTGGAAGCTGATCGCGGTGAAGGGGCCGGTCTCGCTGACGGTTCAGTTACCGGCTTTTCTGATCACGGTTGCGCTTCAACTGGTGGTGGCGCTCTATGTGGCCGCGAGCCGCGGTAAAGCGATCGATTATGTGGTGACGGTGCTGACAGTGGTCACGTTGAGTGTTCCAGCCATCAGCGTCTATCTGCTTCTGCAGTGGTGGCTGGGCGCACGGCTCGAGGTGTTTCCGCTGGCGGGTTGGAAGCCGGGAATCTACGCGCTACAGTTTGCCGCATTGCCGATTCTGGCCACCGTGATGGTGACCATTGGCGGCGGAGCACGCTTTTACCGCACTGTCGCGCTGGATGAGATCAATTCAGATTACATTCGCACGGCCCGCGCCAAGGGAGCGCCCAAGCGGCGCGTGCTGCTGACGCACGTCTTGCGGAACATCATGATTCCGGTCATCACCAATACGGTGACGGTGCTGCCGTTCCTGGTCTTTGGCGCGTTGATTCTTGAACAGATCTTTCAGATTCCAGGCCTGGGAAATCTTCTGGTTCAGGCGATCTTCAATCAGGATCGATCGATTGTCATGGGGGTGACGTACATCATCAGCATCACTTATTGCGTCGCTCTTCTGGTGAACGACATTCTCTACACGCTTGTTGATCCGCGGGTGGCGCTTAAATGAGCACGCTGAGCACTGCAATTTCGCCGCTGCCGGAGGGTGTTCAAGCGCCGGTTGAGGTCACGCCTTCGGTGTGGCGCGGGGCCTGGATGCACCTGGTGCAGGGTCGGCTGACGCGGATCTGTCTCGCGGTGGTTGCGGTCTATGTGGCCTGCGGAGTGGTGAGCCTGACGCCGATTCTGGAGGGGAAGATTGAGGACATCAGCGCGGACAGTTATGTCGCTCCGAATTTTCATTCGTTGTCGGGTCTGTTCGGAACTGACATTCAAGGTCGATCGGTTTTCTGGCGGGTGATCTATGGAACGCGCATCGCGCTGGAAATCGCGGTGCTGGCGTCGGCCATTGCGATCACGCTTGGGATCTTCCTGGGAATCGTTGGTGGATATTTTGGCGGCTGGATTGACGAGATTATTACGTGGATTTTCACGGTCGTGAGCTCGGTGCCCTGGATATTGCTGGTGTTGGCGCTCGTCTATGCGCTCAAGGGAGTGAAATTCTTCGGGCGTCCGATTTCTGAATTATGGCTGGTGATCCTGGCGCTTGGATTTACGGATTGGGTGGGCTTGTGCCGGTTGATGCGCGGGGAGGTGTTGAAGCACCGCGAGCGCGATTATGTGCAGGCGGCGCGGGCCGTGGGTGCGGGGCATTTTCGTATCCTGCTGCGACATATTCTGCCCAATACGATTCACATCGTCATCATCAACTTTACACTGGGCGCGATCGCCTATGTGCAGGCAGAGGTGGCGCTGACGTTTCTTGGGTTGGGCATCAGTGATAAGCCGTCGTGGGGCCGTATGATTGACGACGCGAAGCTCGAACTGCTGAAAGGCGTCTGGTGGCAGGCGGTGGCAGCGACGGTGGCGATTGGGATTTTGTGCCTGGCGCTGAACATCCTGGGCGATGCGCTGCGGGATGCGCTTGATCCTCGGCTGCGCGGCATAGAGTAAGAGTAAAACACATGGACAAACCCCTTCTCGAACTTCGCTCTGTGAATGTTGCGTTTGATACTGAACGCGGGCAGATTCGGCCTGTGCGCGATACTTCTTTGTCGATATTTCCGGGGCAGACGGTGGCGCTGGTGGGGGAATCGGGGTGTGGGAAGTCGGTGACGGCGCTTTCGATTTTGCGATTGATTCCGGAGCCGCCGGGGAAGATTTTGTCGGGGGAGATTTTGCTGGATGGCCGCGATCTTTTGAAGTTGTCGGAGAAGGAGATGCGGAAGGTGCGGGGAAAAGATATTGCGATGATTTTTCAGGAGCCGATGACTTCGCTGAACCCGGTGTTCACGATTGGGGATCAGATTGCGGAGGCCGTGACCCTGCATCAGAAGGTGTCGAACCGGAAGGCTTTTGAGATCGCGGAAGAGGCGCTGAATGACGTGGGGATCGCCGATCCGCACCGGCGGCTTTATGAGTATCCGCATCAGATGTCGGGCGGGATGCGGCAGCGGGTGATGATCGCGATGGCGCTGGCTTGCAAGCCGCGATTACTCATCGCGGATGAACCGACGACGGCGCTGGATGTGACGATTCAGGCGCAGATTCTGGAGCTGCTGCGGAAGCTGCAGCGCGAGCGTGGGATGTCGATTTTGCTGATCACGCACGATCTTGGGGTGGTGGCCGAGAATGCGGATGTGGTTGGCGTGATGTACGCGAGTCGGGTTTCGGAATTCGCGACGGTGGAAGAGTTGTTTGACCATCCGCAGCATCCGTATACGGAGGGGCTGTTTAAGTCGATGCCTTCGCTGGGCAGGCACAAGGAGCGGCTGGATACGATTCCGGGGACGGTTCCAAATCCGGCGCGGTTTCCTTCGGGATGCAAGTTTCATCCTCGCTGCACGCGCACGCGGGAACTGGCGGCCCGGTCGCCGGTGCAGGACACTGTTGAAGTGGTGACGACCGAGGAGCGGTTTAAGGTGATGCAGCCTTGCAAGGCGGATGAGCCGTTGCTGCGGGAGGTTCGGCCGGGGCATTGGGCGTCGTGCCACTTTGCGGAGAATTATTCGAACGCGGCGAAGACGGTGCCGACATTGAAGCATCTGCGCGGTGTGACGGCGGTTGCGACGGATGAGCCGAATCTGGTTGGCGTGGCCAAAGAGGAGTTCAAGCAATGAGCGGTTTTGATAAGCAACAGTCGCCTAGTGCGCCGACGGCCGTGCTGGATTATGTGGGGAGCGATCGTGCGCAGGGCGCTGCGCCGCTGTTGCGCGTGCGCGATTTGCGGACGTGGTTTCCGATCCGGCGGGGCGTTTTCTCGCGCGTGGTGGGGCATGTGAAGGCGGTGGATGGGGTGAGTTTTGACGTGAAGGAGGGGAAGACGCTGGGGCTTGTGGGCGAATCGGGCTGCGGCAAGACGACGGTGGGGCGGACGCTTTTGCGGCTGATTCCGGCGACGGGCGGCGAGGTGAATTATCGCGGGCGGGATCTGTTTTCGATCAATGGGAATGAACTGCGGTCGCTGCGGAAGCACATGCAGATTATTTTTCAGGACCCGGTGTCGAGCCTGAATCCGCGCATGACGATCGGCAACATCATTGGCGAGCCGATCCAGGTGCATGGGATCGCCAAGGGCGCGGCGAAGAATGAACTGGTGGCTTCGCTGCTGGAGCGGGTGGGGCTGGATCCGTCGTTTTCGAGGCGGTATCCGCATGAGTTTTCGGGCGGTCAGCGGCAGCGGATCGGGATTGCGCGGGCTCTTGCGCTTTCGCCTGATTTTATCGTTTGCGATGAGCCGGTTTCGGCGCTGGACGTTTCGATTCAGTCGCAGATTTTGAACCTGCTCAATGATTTGCAACTGGAGCGGAAGATCGCCTACCTGTTTATTGCGCACAATCTGGCGGTCGTCGAACACTTTTCGGATGAAGTCGCGGTGATGTATCTGGGGCATATCGTGGAGAAGGCCTCGGCGAGCGATCTTTATGCGAATCCGAAGCATCCTTACACGATTGCGTTGCTCAGCGCGGTGCCGGAGCCCGATCCGAGGCCCAAGCGCACGCGTATCATGTTGAAGGGCGAGGTGCCGTCGCCTTCTAATCCGCCTTGTGGATGCGCGTTTCATCCGCGATGTCCGTTGACGCGGCAGGCGGCGATTGAGGCCAACGCGGCAGATACGGTGGCGATACATACAGGTGGAGAAGACGTGCGGATTATTCGCAAGTGTTTCGAGCAGACGCCGCCGCTGGAGCCGAAGCAGGGGGAGGCCGGGCATGTGGCGGCTTGTTGGATAACGAAATAGCAGACAGAAGTTTTTATGGCAGATGATCAACGGCCTGTGAATCGGCGTGCTTTTTTTCGGGAGGGGCTGCGCGAGCTGTTGAAGCCGCTTTCGCGGTCGATTGCCCCTTTGGAGCGGGCGCTGCATGAATTTAACAAGCTGGATCAGATGGTGCCTGCGCCGCGGAAGGTGAATCTGCCAGTGTACTGGCTGCGGCCGCCGGGGGCGGTGGAGGAGAAACGGTTTAAGGAGATCTGTAGCCGGTGCGGGGAGTGCGTGCGGGTGTGCCCGGCGCATGCGATCAAGATCGATCATAGCGGGATGAACGGGGAGGGCGCGCCGTACATTGATGCGGAGATGTCGCCTTGTGTGGCCTGCGATGGACTTTATTGCATGCAGACGTGTCCGAGCGGGGCGCTGCAGCCGACGGCGCTGGCGGATATTGCGATGGGAACGGCGGTTTGGAGGAGTGAGCAGTGCTTGAGGACGACCGGGCAGGAGTGTAGCTCTTGTGTGGATCTTTGTCCGGTGGGACTGGCGGCGATTAAATTGAGCGAGACGGGCGGAATTGAAGTGACGCCGCAGAATTGCATTGGGTGCGGGGTTTGCCAGCAGGCCTGTCCGACTTATCCGAAGAGTATTTCGGTGATTCCGAAGGCGGCGCGGGAAGTTTAGATTCGGGCGGCGAAGTGGGCGGGTTCGCGTTGTCTGATCAACAGCGCATCGATTCCCATCAGGACCAACATGAGATTGGCGGCGGTGGCGAGGCCGTAGAGGCGCGTGTCCATGAAGAAGGTCGTGAGAGCGGCGTTGAAGCCGTGCGCGCGGCGCACTTCGTAGGTGCCGGGGATGTGGGTGATGGTGTTGGCGATGATGTAGATGATGAGGAGGGTTATCCAGACGGCCGCCGGCCATCTTGGGGTGCGGCGCTCGCGGGCGCTGAAGCAGAGGACGGTGACGCGAGGCAGGGCGAGCATGAACTGCTGGAGGTGGCAGACGGGGGTGATGAGCAGCAGGATGCAAATCAGGGTGCTGAAGGTGAGAAGGGTTTTGATTTGATCATTGAAGGGGTCGCGCTGGCGGTTGCTCCAGCCGGCGGCGAAGAGAGTGGCGAGGGTGAGAACGCCGCCGATACTCCAGTGGATCGCGAGGGTGGAGTTGGCGGGCTTGGGCGGACGGTCGCGGGTCATCATGTCGCTGGTGCGAATGTGGTGGACGATGGCCATGATGGAGTGATTATCGGTGGACCAGAGGCCGATGAGTTCGTGCTTCAGGGCGTTTGTGCCGGAGTGGTCGACGCCGGGATGGAGTACGAAGTCGGCGAATTGCGTGTTGTAGTTCCAGGCTTTTGTGGGGCCGAAGACGACGGAGGGGATGAGGATGAGGCCGACGAAGAGGCCGATGGCGCAGCCGAGGAGCATGCGCAAGTCGCGACGCCAGATGGGATAGACGAGGAGGAAGGCGGGGACGACTTTGATGCAGATTGCGCCGGCGAGGAAGAGGCCTGCGCGCCAGGATTGGCGGCGCATGAGGGAGATGGCTGTGCCGGAGAGGAGGGCGAGGATGAGGAGATCGACCTGGCCGCGGGAGAGATCGGAGCCGATGGCTATCACGCAGATGAGGGATGGGCCGACACGGAGGGCCCACCAGATGCGGCGGGTTTGCAGGCGCTTTCGGATCTGCTCCGGCGCGGCGTTTTCGAGGCTGGCGGCGAGCCAGTGGATGGAGAGGATGAGGCAGGCGATGCTGATGGCGTACCAGAAGCCGGCGGAGACGCCGAATGGGAGGACGAGGTGGCGGGGGACAGTGGCGGGCGGATCGGCGAGGGGGGTGAGGAGGATGGCGACGAGGGCGGGGTAGACGTAGTGCCAGCCGTTGTCGTCGGTGCAGAAGTAGATGTCCTGGCTGGTACGGACGGCCCAGGCGGCGCGGAAGTAGACGCCTGAGTCGGTCATGCGGCGGACGGAGTAGGCGGAGCGAATGACGACGATGGCGCCGAAAATGAGGATGGTGGCGACGATGGCGACGACGATGAGCTGGCCGACCCAGGCTGGCCAGTCGCGGCGCGCAGGCGGGTCGGCTTTTAATACGGTATACGACAAAGGCGCTGGTTGTTGCGGAGGAATCGAGCTCATGAAGACACCGCGATGGTAACGCAATCGGGCGGGCGGGCAAACCGGATTTACTTTGTGGTTGCGTTCACGGCGGCGAGTTCCTGCTCGTCGGCCTCGCCGGTGACGAAGCGACGGACGAGGGGATCGTCGGAGTTTTGAATTTCTTCGGGGGAGCCGTCGACGATGAGCTTGCCCTTGTGGAGCATGACGATGCGGTTGGCGATCTTGAAGGCGCTGGTCATGTCGTGGGTGACGACGACGCTGGTGACTTTGAGGGCGCTTTGAAGCTTGACGATCAACTGGTTGATGACGTCGGAGCGGATGGGGTCGAGGCCGGTGGTGGGCTCGTCGTAGAAGATGATTTCGGGATTGAGCGCGATGGCGCGGGCGAGGGCGACGCGTTTCTTCTGGCCGCCGGAGAGCTGGCCGGGCAGTTTTTTCTCGATGCCGGAGAGGCCGACGAGGGCGAGTTTTTCGGCGACGATCTGGCGGATTTCGTCTTCGGGTTTTCGGGTGTGTTCGTGGAGGGGGAAGGCGATGTTGCTGTAGACGGTGTCGGAATCGAACAGCGCGCCCATCTGGAAGAGGAAGCCGAAGCGTTTGCGGATTTCGTTGAGCTTTGACTCCTTCATGTTGTCGATGCGCTGGCTTGCGTAGAAGACTTCGCCGGAGTCGGGGGTGAGGAGGCCGGTCATGTGCTTGAGCATGACGCTTTTACCGCTGCCGCTGGCGCCGATGATGACGAGGGATTGGCCGGGGAAGACTTGCAGGGAGACGCCGTTCAGGACGACGAGGCTTCCGAAGCGCTTGGAGACGTTGCGAAGTTCGGCGAGCGGGCCGGGGACCGTGGGGGGCGGTTCGGGTCGCAAGGCGGGCGATGGGGCTCGACGATTCACTGTGTTCAACATACTCGTAATCCTACGCATGCTCCAACGTGGTGATGCTGGGAAATGCGCGTTACGCGGAGATTAAGAGGGTGCTACGCGCTGGTCGGCAGCCCGGCTGCTTTCGGCGCGGTGCCAGGCTGGATTTTTGGTTTCGAGGAGGCGGCGGGCGTCGCGCTTGGTTTTCCACCAGACGAAGAGGAAGACGGGCATGTGAATCCAGAGCCAGGGGCGGCGGATGATGAAGGAGAGTGCGCCGCCGTGCTGGTCTTTGTCGTTGACTTGCAGGTCGGGGCGGGTGGCGGCGAGCTCCATGTTGCCGTAGGTCCAGCGGGTTTTGACGCGGAGGAGATCTTTGAAGGTGCCGGGCATGTAGACGATGGTGTGGCCGGCCTCGGCGACGCGGCGCTCTTCGGGGGTAGCGAGACTGCGGACGAATTTGTCGTCGGCGGTGACGGAGGGGAATTCGCCGAAGCGCTGGCGGAGTTGTTCGTCGATGGCGAAAAAGCCGCGGGCCATCATGTCGCGCTTCACGTAGGGGAGAGAGCGCCAGAGATGGTAGTAGCCGGCCAGGAGGGGGTTCTTGCCGCGGTAGGTGTGGCGGCAGCCGGGGGCGGCGATGCGGCACTGGGGGTCTTTGAAGGTGTCGGCGATGGATTGGAGGACGGTGGGGGAGAGCTCGACGTCGGCGTCCATGAAGGCGCGGGGGAAGAAGGTGGCGGACTTGTCGCCTAGATTGAGGGCGTGGATCTTGTTGCCGATGGGGGTTTCGATGACCTGGACGGCTGGGCCGAAGGCTCGGGCCTTCTGGGCGGTGTCGTCGGTGCAGCCGTTGGCTACTACGATTATTTGCAGGGGGCGGTCGAGTTTATTGGCCAGGATGGAGCGGAGGGTGTGGTCAATGACCTGCCCTTCGTTGTGGGCGGCGATAATAATGCTGAATCCGTTCATAGATCGTCGTTGGTTTCAGGCGCACCGCCTGTTTAGCTATCGGCACGTTTTTCACTCCACTACTTTTACTTTCGATGCTGGGCAAAGAGCCAGGGGAGGAAGTCGGGTTCGGTGTAGGCTTTGCCCCAGGCGAAGTGGCCGACGCCGGGGTATTCGGTGTATTTGGGTTCGCCGCCGGCTTTCTTGATGGCTTCGATCATGTTGCGAGTGCGCTTGGTCTTGACCACGTCGTCGATTGCGCCATGGAAGGCCCAGATGGGGGTCTTGGCGATGGTGGGGGCGGTGGCTTCGTCGCCGCCGCCGCAGACGGGGGCGGCGGCCGCGAAAAGTTCGGGGTGGCGGGCGATGATGTCCCAGGTTGCGAAGCCGCCCATGGAGAGGCCGGTGACGTAGACGCGCTTGGTGTCGATGGGGAATTCTTTTTCGATCGCGGTGATCACTTCAAGCGCGGCGGCGAGTTGCGGTGTCGGTTCTTTGGGCTGGACTCCCGAATCAGCGCCCCACTGCATGGCGACCCATTGGGCGTCGCCGGGGCATTGGGGGACGATTTCGAAGCAGGGGTATTTTTCGCGGACTTCTTTTTCGGCGAAGAGGGTGGCGTTGTTGCGGAGCTGGGCCTGGTTGTCGGTGCCGCGCTCGCCTGCGCCGTGGAAGAAGATGACGAGCGGGTATTTCTTTCCGTCCTCGATCTTGGCCGGTTTTAAGAGGCGGTAGGGGAGGGTGGTTGGCTGTGCGCCTTTTGATTTATAGACGCGGGTTTCGTAGTCGTCGGCGGCCGATGCGGCGGACGCGAGGAGGCCGAAACAGATTAGAAGAGTGAGCCTGGATGCGGTTGATTTCATTGACTACCTGCGCCTTTCACTGACATACGGAGGCCGTAGATTCCTTTGCTGGCGGTGATGAAGAGGAGATGTTTGTCCTTGCCGCCGAAGCAGACGTTGCCGGTCCACGCTTCGTCGACTTCGATGTGCTCGATCTTTTTGCCGGTCTTGTCGAAGACGGTGACGCCTTTGTTGGTGAGGTAGACGTTGCCAGCGTCGTCGATGGTCATGCCGTCGGAACCCATTTCGCAGAAGAGTTTCTTGTCGGTGAGGGTTCCGTCGGCGTTGATGGTGTAGGAGTAGGATTTGTTGGCGGCGATGTCGGCGACGTAGAGGGTTTTGCCGTCGGGTGTGCCGATGAGGCCATTGGGTTGTTTGAGGTCTTCGACGACGCGGGTGAGCTTGCCGTCGGGGGATACGTAGAAGACGCCTTCGACGTCCTGTTCCTTGGGGCCGCGCTTCCAGTAGTCGCGCTTGTAGAACGGGTCGGAGAAGTAGATGCCGCCGTCGGGGCGAACCCAGACGTCGTTGGGGGCGTTGAGCATCTTGCCGTTGAAGTCTTTGGCGATGACTTTGTGTTCTTTGTTGGCGTCGATGGACCAGAGCTCGTTGTTGTCATCGGCGCAGGCGATGAGGTTGCCTTTGGCGTCGAAGCAGAGGCCGTTGGAGCGGCCGCAGGGTTCCATCCAGGTGGTGAGCTTGCCGTCGATGCTCCATTTGTGGATGCGATTGTTGGGTTGATCGGTGAAGTAGAGGGTGCCTTGGGCGTCGGAGGCGGGGCCTTCGGTGAAGATGAAACCGTCGGCGAGTTTTTCCAGTTTTGCGCCGGGGGCGATGATGCTGCTGGACGACTCGGCGGCGGGGCCGACGCGCGAGAGGAGCAACAGGGTGAGGCAGCAGGCTGCTGTCATGATGAGGGGTCGCATAGAAGGTTCTCCCGAGGACGTGAATCAGACGAGGCCTGGAATCCGGCTGTTGTAGGAACCGGCGTAGGTGGAGGTGGCGCTGTCGCCGAATGTTTCGGTTTTGCGGCCCATGCGGTTGAGCATTTCGACGTAGAGGTTGGAGACGGGGGCCTGCTTTTCGAAGCGGAGGTGGCGGCCGGGCTTGATGGTGTTGCCGGCGTTGCCGACGAGGACGACGGGGTATTCGTTTTTGCCGTGGCCGCCATCGGCCATGTAGGAGGTGTAGAGGAGCATGGTGTTGTCGAGAAGCGATGAGCCGCCTTCATCGATGTTTTGCATCTTGCGAACCATCTCGCCGAAGAGCTGGGTGTACCACATGTGAATCTGGCGGCAGGCTTCGCGGGAGATGGGGTCGGCGTCTTCGACGCGGCCGGCGTTGCCCTGGTGTTCGAGGGTGTGGCAGTGGCGTTCGTAGCCGACGGTGACTACGCCGGGGAACATGCTTTCGTCGCTGCCAGCGGCGAAGGTGGCGACGCGGGTGGTGTCGGTCTGGAAGGCGAGGATCATCAGGTCGGCCATGAGCGAGATGTATTGGCCGTGATTGGTTGGGTCGTGTTCGATGGGGTTGCGCTGTTTCCAGAACCAGTCGTTGTTCGCGGGAAGGTTTTCGGGCATGGCGAGTTTGGACGGGCCGGGGGAGGCGAGGTCGAGGACTTCCTGGCGGTGGCGGGCTTCGACGAAGGCGATGCGTTTTTCGACGGAGCGGACGGATTCGAGGTATTCGTCGATCTTGCGCTGGTCGGTTTTGCCGAGGCCGGTGCGGAGTTCTTTGGCCTGACCCATGACCAGGTCGATGACGCTTTGATCGTCGGAATCGGTGCGGGCGGATTGCTGCGCCGATTCGGCGGGGGCTGATCCGCGGCGGGCCCAGTTGGGAACGACGGGCTTTCGGCCTCGGAACATGCGGTCGAAGACGAGGCGGGGGTTGGCTTCGTAGGGGACTACGTTGCCGGGGCCGCGGAAGGAATACTGGTTGTTGTTGAGGCCCAGCTCGAGGGAGGGGAGGAAGGTGTTGTCGCCGACGTGCTGGGCGGCGGCCTGATCGACGGAGACTTCGGCGAAGAGTTTTCCGCCTTCTTTCTTGACGGAGGGTGCGCCGGTGAGGTGCAGGAGGGCGCAATGTTCGTGGCCGTTGAGATTGTCGGATCGGCCTGCGTGAGAGAGGCCGGAGATGACGGTGAGCTGGTCTTTGGCGAATTCGAGGGGGCGGAGGATGGAGGGGAGTTTTTTGAGTGTGCCGACTTCTTTCGGGGTGAACGATTCGAGGACGGTGCCGCCGGTGACGGTGAAGATGCCCATGCGGAGGGGCGGGCCGGCCTTGGCGGCAGCGCCGGCGGTATCGGCGAGGGCGCGGAGGGGCAGTGCTTCGAGGAAGGGGAGGGCGAGCATCGCGCCTGCGCCATGCAGGACGCTTCGACGGGAGAGTTGTCTGGTGTTTTTTATCATGTTGATCCGGAGCCCTCTGCAAACATTATTCGTTGCCGGCCTCCATGTTGCGGCGGTACTGGAAAGGATAGCTCTTTGCGATGGCCATGACCATGGCGGAGAAGCGGAAGTCGTTGTTTTCCAGGGCGGTTTGGATTTCGCGGAGGGGGCCGTCGTCGTAGTAATCGAGCTCGCGGCCGAGGGCGTAGATGAGCATTTGCTCGGCCATGTTGTGGACGAATTCGGTGCGGCGTTTGAGGACGATTTGCTTGAGGCTGTCGAAGCCGGTGAGTTTTTCGCCTGTGGGGAGTACGCCGGTGGTGTCGAGGGGAAGGCCGCGCTCTTCGTCGCGCCAGACGCCGACGGCGTTGAAATTGTCGAGGGCGAAGCCGAGGGGGTCCATCTTTTTGTGGCAGGAGGCGCAGGTGGGGTCGGAGGCGTGCTGGGAGATACGCTCGCGGAAGGATTTGGGTTCCTTTGGTTTGGTCTGGTCGTCTTTCAGGATGCCGGCGTTGGCGGGCGGGGGGGCGGGGGGTGTGCCGAAG
>JBBRHH010000045.1:0-18338 GCA_038222915.1 Tepidisphaerales bacterium | reverse complement strand
AGCAGGCCCTCTTCTTCATGAACAGCCCCATGAGCGCCGACGTCGCCCGCAAAGTCGTCACCCGCTCCGAATTCACCGCCGCCCAGAACGACGACCAGCGCGTCAAAGCGCTCTATATCGAACTCTTCCAGCGCGAGCCCTACGCCAGTGAATACCGCCTCGCCGGTGATTTCTTCCGCGCCCACCAGCAGTACGACAACAAGAATAACTCCAAGCTTCGCACCACCCCGGCCAAAACAACCGATCGCAAAGTAGAAGAAATGGGCCCCGGCGGCGGCACCAAGGCCATCCAGAACGATGGCGAAATCATCGAACGCGGCCGCCTCAGCCTATGGGAGCAATACGCCCAGGCCCTGCTCTTCTCCAACGAGATAGCCTATGTAAATTAAAGACGCGGTAGGGGGGTACATGCATTCCAAATTTTCCATTCTGCACTCTGCATTCCGCAATCTGCTTTTCCGCTATTCTAAGGTTGTGTTCCCCACCCTCTTAGCCGCCGCTTCATTGGCCCTCGCCTGCGCCGTCCTCTCCGTCCCCATCGTCCTGCGCCGCTGGGCCTTCATCGGCGAAGGCATCGCCCACGCCGGCTTCGGCGGCGTCGGCACCGCCTGGCTCCTCGCCCTCCTCTTCCCATCCCTCAGCCACCCAACCTCCGCCTACGCCATCTCCATCGCCTTCTGCGTCGCCGCCGGCATCGGCATCGCCGCCCTCACCCGCTCCGGCAAGCTCAACGCCGACACCGCCATCGGAATTTTCCTCGCCGCCTCCCTCGCCTGGGGCTTCCTTGCCCAATCCATCTACACCGCACAAAAGCACATGCCCCCGCCCGACTTCGAATCCTTCCTCATCGGCAGCATGCAAGGCCTCTCCCTCGACTACGCCCTCATCGCCGTCGCCGTCGCGCTGGCTGTCGTCGTCACCGTCTTCGCGCTCTTCAAGGAAATCCTCGCCTACTGCTTCGACCCCGCCCTCGCAGAAGTCTCCGGCATCCGGGTCAGCTTTATCCACTATCTTCTGATCCTATTGATCACCATCACCATCGTCGTCGCCATGCGCCTGATGGGCCAACTCCTCGTCACCGCATTGCTCGTCCTCCCCGGCGCAGCCGCCCTGCAATGGACCCGCCAACTCAAAAACGTCTTCCTCGGCGCGGGCACCATAGCCATCCTCGCCGCCATTGCCGGCCCGCTCCTCCACGCCCGCTGGAGTTTCATCCCCCCCGGCCCCGCCATCGCTTTGCTGCTGCTACTGGAATTCCTCTTCCTCTACGCCATCCGAAAGGTACCTAATCATAATTCGCTTTGATCCCGGCCGGCTGCGTTGGCAAACCCGCCTCATACAAATGCGAAACATCCCCAACACCAATCGCCCGAGGCACCCCCACGCCCTTCGACCTCTCATCAAAAAGAATCGTCGTCACCGAACTCGGCGGCAGCCAGAACCCAGACCACACCAGCGGCACCGGAATCTCCAGCAAGTGCGCCAACCAGCACAGCCCAAACCCTCCATGACAAAACACCGCGATCCGTTCCCGGTTTGGCCGCTCCACTCGATAAATCCCACCCTCGCGCACATACCCATGCCGCGCCAAAAACGCATCCGAGTTCACCCGCAGTTCCTCAAACCGCTCCTTGTACAAAGGCTTCGTGTAGCAGGGAGCCTGATGCCAAGTGTCATAACTCGGATACGGCGTCGACCCGCGAATCACTTCGCCAGGAATGTCCCACATCACCACATCGCCCCACGGCTTCACCGCCAGCCGGCAGTCCGACATCTCCGCCGTCCACTCCTCCACCGCATAATCCATCTTCAAAGCATCGGCCGAGTACTTCATCGTGTCCCGCGCCCGCCCCAGCGGCGAAGTATAAATCCGATCCAACCCCTGCCGCGCCATCCGCTTCGCCAGTGCCGCGGCCTCCAGATGCCCTGCCGCCGTGATGGTGTTATTCGGGTAGTCTGGGTCCGCATGTCGAATGATCTGAAGACGCATAACGAAGGCTACTCCTGCCGGTTGAACTCCATCGCAACCATAGAGCCTTCCCGCCCAACCCTCAAATCGATTATCGTCACCCCCATGAAACTCCGCGACATCGTCAACGCCATGGAACGCATCGCCCCCACCCGCAACGCCGAAAGCTGGGACAACGTCGGCCTCCTCGTCGGCGACCCGGAACAATCCGCCACCAAAGCCCTCCTCTGCATCGACTACACCGCCGAAGTCGCCGCCGAAGGCAAGCGCAACAACTGCGACGTGGTCATCGCCTACCACCCGCCCATTTTCGAAGCCCTGAAAAAGATTCCCTCCACCGGCCTGATTCACCAAGCGATTCGCAATGGCATCGCCATCTACTCCCCCCACACCGCCCTCGACGTGGCCGAAGGCGGCACTAACGACATGCTCGCCGACGCCGCCGGCCTCACCGATCGCACCCCACTCCGCGTCGCCCAAGCCAAACCCTCCCACTACAAACTGATCGTCTTCGTCCCCGAGAAAAACCTCGAGGCCGTAAGCCAGGCCCTCTTCAACGCAGGCGCAGGCCGAATCGGCCAATACTCCTCCTGCAGCTTCCGCTCCCCGGGAACCGGCACCTTCTTCGGCGAACCGAATTCCAATCCCACCGTCGGCCAATCCGGAAAGCTCGAAGAAGTCGCAGAGCTGCGCCTCGAAACCGTCCTCCCCATCCACCAGGTCGAACAAGTCCTCCAAGCCCTCCGCCAATCCCATCCCTACGAAGAACCCGCCTTCGACCTCGTCCAACTCGCGGCCCCTCCCGAATCACGTGGCATGGGCAAGATCGGCACACTCCCTACGCCAACACCCTTCAACCAACTCCTCTCCAATATCAAACGAGAACTCTCCCTTGAACACCTGCTCGTCGCCGGCCCCACGGACCGCAACGTAGAACGCATCGCCGTCTGTGCCGGCGCATGCGGCGATCATCTAAACGACGCGATCACCAAAAAAGCCGACGTCTACATCACAGGAGAAATGCGCCACCACGACGCCATCAAAGCCACCCAGGCAGGCCTCACCGTCATCTGCACCCTGCACTCAAACAGTGAGCGCAAAATCCTCAAACGGCTGGCTCGGCAACTGGAGGCGCTGGTTCCAGGCTTGGCGTCTCATCTAAGCGAGGCGGATCGAGATCCATTTGCGGTGCAATAGCCACGCTCAATGGAAACATGGATGTCAGCCGTTCTACAATCGCCGGCCCTCGTTCGAGCCAAAGCCGGTCAAATCGCATCACCTGAAGCTGCGACATCCCCAGCGTCCGCGCCGCCAAGCCCAGCACATCCCGCTGCAGCGCCGCATCGCATTGAGCCAGATTCGTTTCCACTGACATCAACAGCAACTGCTCCGTAAGCACAACATAGTCATGCCACAAACCAAGCGCATCCTGCATCCGCTTAAAGACCCGAATCACCGCAGCCAAAGACGGCCGCCCCTTCCCGTGTCCCATCCGCTCAACGTTGGCCATCTCCAGCGTATACCGCAATCGCTTACCAGCAATCCGCAAACTATGCAGATCACGCTCCGCATCAACGATCCGCGCTTGGCCCGAGAACGTCTCCACGTGTCCAACCACCGCCTCCGCCAACAAGGACTCCGCCGCCTCCCGAGCCTCCGCCATTTCATCCCGCACATCAAACCACCGCGACGTCCCCGCCATTTGCTTGCGTATCCGCCGCGCCGTCTCGTCCAAATGCTTCTCACGATCCCGCCGCAGCACCTCCACCGCCCACTCTGCGGCCGCCTCAAACCGCCCGCGCAAACGCCCCTCGCCAAGGTGCTTTACCATCACATCCAGATCGCGAATGCTCCCCAACCGCCGGCGCAGCCGCCGCAACATCTTCTCAACAGGCCGCCCACGTTCCTTCGACAACACCGGCCGCATCACCAGCAACCCCGCCGACAACCGCCGCGTCGCAACCCGCGCCTCGTGAATGGCTTTCGTATCTCCCTCAACACAACGCGTTTCCAACTCCCGCAACGCCCCCGCCAACTCGTCGAGATGCTCGGCCAGCCTAAATCGTTGCACGCGTGCCATCCATCCGATCATACCGCGCCATCCGGCAAATCAGCCTGCACGATGGTCGAATACCCTTCGCTGTCCAACAAACGCGTTTCGTAAACCGGAATCGTCACCGCCGCGTATTCCCGCAGTTCCCCATTGTCGAGCCGAAACGCCCACCCATGCCAGGGACAGATCGCGCACCCCTCCACGATATGCCCGCCGGCCATGCTCCCACCCGCATGCGGGCAATGATTGTCCATCGCATACACCCGCCCACCATGCAGATAAATCACCAGTTGGAAACCTTCCACCTCGACATACTTGCCGAGGCCCTCTTCCAGTTCGTTCAATTCACACAACGAAGTCCATGCCATGGTTAAGCCGGAATTATATGAACTACGCACGATTCCGGTACGCCGCTTTCGCAGTTGCATTTGGGTGGCCTTGCTTGCAAACTACCGCCGCTCTCATTCACTCGCTTCGTCATTTCAAATGAAGGATTCCCATGGCCGAGAAGACCGTTTCCACTGATTCGCTCGCGATGGAAAAGAAGCAGGAATACGCCGGCAAGAAGCTGCGTGTAGCCTTCATTGGCTGCGGCGGAATCGCCCAGGTTCACCTGGCCGCGTTCCAGAAGTTCCCCGACGTGGAAGTGGTCGCCGGCGTCGACATCGACCCGGATCGCCTGACGGTCATGCAGGAGAAGTGGGGCGTCAAAGAGACGTTTAAAGACTGGAAGTCGATGCTCAAGACGGTTAAGCCCGACGCCGTCTCTATCTGCACGCCCAACGGCATTCACTCCCAGCCAGCCATCGACGCGTCCAACGCCGGCTGCCACGTCATCACCGAAAAGCCGATGGCGATGAATCCCAAAGAATGCCAGAAGATGATCGATGCAGCCAAGAAGGCAGGCAAAAAGCTCGTCGCCGGCTTTCAGTTCCGCTACCACCCCAACACTGAGTTCCTGGTCCGCGCCCGCGACGAAGGGACCTTCGGCAACATCATGTTCGTCAAGTGCCAGGCGCTTCGCCGCCGCGGCATCCCCAACTGGGGCGTTTTCGGCCAGAAAGAACTCCAGGGCGGCGGCCCGATGATCGACATCGGTGTCCACGTCATCGAAATGGCCCACTACTTTATGGGCTCACCCAACCCCGTCGCGGCCGTCGGCAAAACCTGGACCTACATGGGCGACAAGCCCAGCAAGGTCGTCAGCCAGTGGCCAAACTGGGATTACAAAACCTATACCGTGGAAGACCTCGCCATTGGCCAGATCCGCTTCGACAACGGCGCCCTCCTCCAGATCGAGGCCTCTTTCGCGGCCCACATCGAAAAGGACATGTGGAACTTCTCCTTCATGGGCGAAAAAGGCGGCGGCAACTTCGAGCCCCCGCAAATCTACACCGACCGCGCCGGCACCATGGTCAACGAAGTCCCAGGCTGGCTCTCAAAGGACGTCGACTTCAACACCCTCTTCAACTTCAAACTCCGCAACTTCGTAGACGGCTGCCTCCACAACACCCCGCTGCGAGCCCCAGGCGAAGCCGGCCTCGCAGTGCAAAAGATTCTCGACGGCGTCTACCGTTCCGCGGATGCGGGCGGTAAGGAAGTCAAGATTGATTAATTGAAAGCGTGGTGAAGAAATGGAACTGGAACACGAGCAGGTCATGTTTCAAGCCATCAATCTGCCTGCCGCACTTCGACGGCAATTGCTCGACGAGCTAGTCGCGCGTTTGCATGACAAGGACGACGTGAGCCCCGAGTGGTTGGAGGAAATCCAACGGCGCATTGACGATTACGATGCGGGCCGCACGCAAGCCATCCCGGCCGAAGAAGCCTTCCGGCAGATTCGACAGCGTCTTAAAGCCGAAAAGTCATCTGATCTGTAGAGCCGTTGATGGCGCGACCTCGCGCGACTTACGAAATCTCACTCACCTTTACCGGCCGGCGCTGCTCGGCGCTTATTGTTGCGGCCTCCAGGACCTGCTGGGTTTTGTAGGCGTCTTCGAAGTCTGGCATTGGGACTACTGGGGGTTGGCCGCCGAGCATGTTGAAGATGTCGGCAGCTTCGTTGATGAAGGTGTGCTCGTAGCCGATGATGTGCGCGTCGGGCCACCAGTTGGCCGCGTAGGGGTGGTTGCCGCCGCTGGTGGCCATGATTTTGGTCCAGCCTTGTACTTTCCGGTCGGCCGTGGCGTCGTAGTAGGAGAGGTGGTTCATGTCCTCGAAGTCGAACATGATGCTGCCTTTTTCGCCGTTGATCTCGAGGCCGTTCTTGTTCTGATTGCCGGTGGCGAAGCGGGTGGCTTCGAAGGTGGCGATGGCGCCGCTGTTGAAGCGTGCGAGGAAGACCGTGGCGTCGTCAATGTCGACTTTTCCTTTTTTGCCTTCGTCAGCCTTTGCGCCGCCGGCGATGCCGCCTTTGGAACCTTCGGCCGGGATGGTGCGCTCTTTGACGAAGGTTTCCTGAACGCTGCCGATCACTTCGCTGATCTCATCGCCGGTGATGAAGCGGGCCATGTCGATAATGTGTGCGCCGAGATCACCGTTGGAGCCGGAGCCCGAGACGGCCTTGGAGAAGCGCCAGATGAGGGGGACGTCGGGCTTGGCCCAGTCCTGGAGGTAGTAGGCGCGGATGTGATAGATCCGGCCTAGCTTGCCGGCCTTGGCGAGCTGGTAGGCGAGAGCCACGGCGGGCGTGCGACGGTAGACGTACCAGACGAATGTTTTGGAGCTCTTGGCTTTGCGGGCGGCGTCGCGCATCTGGCGGGCGTCGGCGAGTGTTCCGGCCAGCGGCTTTTCGCAGGCGACGTGCTTGCCTGCCTCGAGTGCGGCGATGGACATTTCCGCGTGGCCGTTGTTGGCCGAGGTGACGTCGACTAAATGAATGTCCGGATTTTGGACGGCAGTCTTGTAGTCGCCGGAAGCGTTTTTCCAACCCCAGCGGCTTGCGAAGGCGCTCAGCTCCTCCTGATTCCGGCCGCACACCGTGTGCATAACTGGCTGGACGGGGAGGTCGAAGAACTTATCGACTTTGAGGTAGGCGTTGCTGTGGGTGCGGCCCATGAATTTGTGGCCGATCAGGCAGACATTGCTCACTGGCTTGGACATGGCGGTTCTCCCAAAACTGAAATTTCTGGACAGGGGTTGGAGTCTAGCAACGGTGAATTCGCATGCAAGAGCAGACCTTTCACGGCTTCTGGGTTGGTGGTTTGATTGCGTGGCCCCAGCTTAGTGTTTGTGCGTCGGGGAGGTCGGTTTTGGCATCGGCGATTCTCCCGGCCTGGATCAGCGTGCCGAACTGGAAATAGACCGCATCCATGTCACTGTGCCATTTGGGGAAGTGGCCGAATCCGCCGTCGGAGTTGCGGCAGGACATGGCCCAATCGGCGGCTTTGGCGATGGCTTTCTTCACAGGCTCGGCGTCGCCGCCAAGTTGACGGAGCATGAAGGTTGCATCGAAACAGGCGTGGACATCCCAATCGGGTTCCCTGATGTCGAAGCCGCCATCTGGCTTCTGCTGCTTGAGGAGACGCTGGAGCATTTTGTCGGCGTGCGGCGTCGGCTCACCGACGAGACGAAAGTAATGGACCATGTGAAACGTCGCGGCGACGTGGTCGCCGAGATAGCCATCTTCGGCCTGGCTCTTTGTCTGCAGTTCGCGAAGCACCGTGTCGTACTCTTTTGGGAACGGCTTATCGATCACCGCGTAAAAAAGCGGAAAGAAACTCGTGGTGTACCACGGAAGATTCTTGTAGGCCTCCTTCTCGAAGAAGCGAGACATGATTGGTGACGGATCGATCTTTGGCTTCTCGCCAAGGGCGCGCAGGGCTACAACGGCTTGCGTGGTGTTGTAGAGAATCGCGAGATTGTCGGCCGGGTCCATTGTGCCGCCTTGATTGGCGAATGAGCCGTCTTTCTTCTGATGGCGGTGGATAAAGTCGATCGACTTTTCGACGTGGGGAAGTTTCCAGCCCATGGTTTTGGCAAGCGTCGCAGCGTAGGTGACGGCGGCGAGATCGCTGAGACCGGTATCAGAGTTACCTTTGTACGCCGGATCAGGCGAAGGGGCGTAGCCGCCATCGTCGCGGGCGCATCGTTGGATGAATTCAAAAGTATCGGCGCTGAGACGGTCGTCGGCCGCTGCCAGCGTCACTCGTCCGGCCAGCAGCATTGCGGCCGCGGTTTGGAGAACTTGACGCCGGGAAACGTTGAAGTTCATAGGTGGTGAATATACCCGATCAGGCATCTGGCCTCCCTTGCGGATCGTCAATGCCGCGTATAATTCGCCCCACCAACCAAGGAGTGCAATGCCACGTCTCCGCGCTGCGCCGTTCTGTGTCAGCCTCTTGATGCTCCTGCAGACGATTGCAACGGCGGCCGACAATACCCCTCCCATCGTTCAGAAGGTATCGGCCCAGCCGCTGACGGCTCAGGCGAAGCAGGTGATGGAGGCGATGGAGTTTCTCGGTAATCCAGCGCCGGATGCAACGAAGGAGGCGATTGAGGCGGCCGTAAAGCAGGGGGATCAGGCGAAGATTATCGAGGCGATTCAGCAGGCGCTGGATCCGCTTTGCATTGCGATGGTGAGCATCAATCCGGAGTCTCGGGTGAAGGTTGCGGCCGGTCCGGCTGCGCCTGAGTTGGTGGAACAGGGGTGGCGGCAGTTTCTGGTGAAGGTGCACAACGAAGCGGGCGTGACGACGGAATTGAAGGCCGATTGTGCACAGGCATTGCCGCTCTTCAATGCCAAGCGCGATACGGTGATGGATCGCTGGCTGGAGATTCAGATGTTTGGCGGGCGGCCGGTGCAGCCGAAGCTGAGCGGATTGGAAGTGGAGTATCGGATCATCCAGCTTTACAGCCGCGATGCGGGAAAACGGATGGCGACGTTGTCGTTCAATGTTGGGCAGGGGACGCAGGACATTGGGTTTCGCAGCGAGGCTTCGATCCTCTTTGTGGCCGCTCCGGCGACGAAAGTGGCGCTGGAGGTTCTGGACGACGACGGGAGCGCGACGACGGCCGGGCTGGTGATTCGCGATCGGGTGGGGAGGACATATCCATCGCAGGCCAAGCGGCTCGCGCCGGACTTTGCTTTTCATCCGCAGATCTATCGGCACAGTGGCGAGAGCCTGTTGCTGCCCGACGGGGAGTATGAGATTACTTCGTCGCGCGGGCCGGAGTATCTGATTGGGACACAGAAGCTGACCGTGGGCAAAGAGCCGGCGCAGGTGTCGGTGCGGTTGAAGCGCTGGGTGGATCCGTCGAAGATGGGCTGGTGGTCGGGCGATCATCACATTCACGCGGCCGGTTGCGCGCACTACACCAATCCCACCGAGGGCGTGCTGGCGGCGGACATGATCCGGCACTGCGTGGGGGAGGATTTGAAGGTGGGGTGCAATCTGACGTGGGGGCCGTGCTTTGATTATCAGAAGCAGTTTTTTACCGGTGGTGTGGACAAGGTTTCGAGCTATCCGTACCTGCTGCGCTATGACATTGAAGTGTCGGGATTCGGGTCGCATCAGTCTGGGCATCTGGTGCTGTTGCGGTTGAAGGATCAGATGTTTCCGGGTGGCGATTCGGATAAACACTGGCCAACGCTGGGGCTGAATACCTTGAAGTGGGCGAAGAAGCAGGGGGCGGTTTGCGGGCCGGCGCATTCGGGGAATGGGCTGGATGTGCGCGGGGCGGAACTGCCGAGTGACAGCATTCCTCCGTACAACGGCATCGGGGCCAATGAATACATCGTGGACATCACGCACCAAGTGCCGGGACCGGATGGGAAGGATGTGCCGGCGATCGATTTCATTTCGACTGTCGATACCAACGCACAGTCCGAATTGAACATGTGGTATCACACATTGAACGTCGGCTATCGGGTGCGGGCCAGCGGTGAGACGGATTTCCCGTGCATTACGGGCGAGCGGGTTGGGATGGGCCGCAGTTATGTGAAGCTGGATGGAAAGCTCGACTTTGATTCGTGGTGTGAGGGGATTCGCCACGGCCGATGTTACGTGTCGGAAGGGCGAAGCCACCTGATCGATTTTGCGGTCGGAGAGGTGAAGGTCGGTGTGGGTGAGAGCGAGTTGAAGCTGGCTGCGCCAGGCATGGTCAAGGCGACGGCACAGGTTGCTGCATTTCTGCCTGAGAAGCCGACGCCCGCTCCCGATCGGCGCGGGCTTTCTTCCTGGAATCTTGAGAAGGCACGGATACCAGATACGCGGGATGTGAAGGTCGAAGTGGTGGTGAATGGGCAATCGGTTGGATCCAAGGCAATTGTCGCAGATGGAACGATGCGGGAGGTTTCGTTTGATGTGAAGATCGACAAGAGCAGTTGGATGGCGATGCGGATTCTTCCGTCTTCGCACACCAATCCGGTTTTTGTGATTGTCGACGGCAAGCCGGTGCGGGCGAGCAAAAAGAGCGCGGAGTGGTGCCTGAAGGGGGTTGACCAGTGCTGGTCGCAAAAGGAACGGTTTTATGCCGCGGCCGAGATGAACGATGCGAAGGCCGCCTACGAACATGCGCGCACGGAATACCGTCGACTCGTGCAGGAGTGCGCGGGCGAGTGATGGAGGCGTTGTATCATTTCGCGGGTGTCTCTTCAAAGGTCCACGTTCCCCATAGTTTTGGCGTCAGTTCCGCTTCGCTGGGCACATCGGCGGTAATGCCGGTGGCCTTATTGCTCCAGTAGACGCGCTGCAGGGTTTGGAAGCCGTTGCCGCGCAGGAGGCCGAGGTCGCCCCGGATGCGCGTGGCGGCGGTGGGCTTCAGGCCAATGGCGGCGAGTGGGATAGCAACTTCGTAGTTGCCTTCCTGGCCGGCGAGCTCGATTTTATCGGTGATGTCTTCGACGGCGTCGAGGGTGATGGTGCGCCAGGGGGAGGAGAATTTAACTGGCTCTTTGGTGCCCGGCACGAGGGCGCGATAGAGAAGGGCGAGGGGTTTGTTTTTGACTTTCGTGATGAGGAGGCGCTGGTCGCCCTGGACGGGTTTGTCGCGTGCGGGATCGGCGGCGGGGTCTGCGCCGATCATGATGTCGAGGCCGCCGCCGGTCTTGAAGGGGGCGTTGGGGGTTTCGCCGGAGTTTTGCAGGAGGTCCGGGCCCGCGCCGCGCCAGGCGATGTAGAGCTTGTCGCCGCTGACGATGGCGGCGGCGGAGACATCGTAGGGTTTGGAGTTGCTGTCGAAGTTGGCGGCGACGCCGCGCTTGTCGACCGAGACCCACTTTGCGCCGGCCCAGTCTTCAAGCTTGCCGTCGACGCTGGGCGCGGTGGGTTTGATTTGAACCGTGAGTGATTCCTGGCCACGCGTTTTCTGACGGAGCGCTTCGTTGTCAATCATCCAGGCGCGGGCTTCGGTGAGATTTCCTTCGGTGAGGGTGAGGGATTGCTCGGGAAGGCGTTTAATGGTTTCGAGGCCGTCAACGCGGACTAGGCTGGAGCGGCCGCCGTCGACGACGTAGATCTTGCCGTCCTGGGTCTGGGTAATGGATGGCCAAAAGTTTTCGTCGTGGAGACTGACTTCGTTGAGGAGCATGTTGCGCTGGGCGATGGGCATCGACCAGGACCGGCCCTGGCGGACGTCGCGGAAGAGCTCGGCGACAAAGAGGCCGTCGGCGGTGAAGAGGTACATGTTTCCCATGTTGCCGTTGACGCACCAGAGGGGGCCGGCGTCGCCAGCACGGGGCGTGACGACGTTGCCGAGGATGCGGGTGGTGCCGATGACCTGGCCGGTTTCGCTCGGGGCGGGAGATTCGTGCGAGGCGTGCAGGCCCGGCCAGTTGCTGGCGTACGACCATTTGGGAACGCCGCAGTATGCGCCGCCCAGCGATTGTGGCGCGAACGGTTTGGGTGCGATGGAGAGGAGGGTCCAGCCATCAGGGGTGACGAGGGCCTGATCGCCGCCGGAGCTTGTGGGCGATTGGGAGCCCTCGACGAGCACTTCGCCTTCCATGGAGTAGATCGGGACGCCGGCGTCGGTGAGCTTGGTCGGGGCGAAGCGGGTGGCCTTGTCGTTGATGCGCGAGGCGACGAAGGCGAGATCGTCCATAACGGTGATGCCGCCGACTGAGGCTCTTGCGATGGTGACTTCGTCGGGCTGGGCGTGGCCATCGCCGTTGGTGTCGGACCAGATGAACATCGCCTGATTCTTCCAAACGTCGCCCTTCGCATCCGCGTCCTTGGGCCATTTGGACAAATACGCTTCCGACTTCAATAGCTTCCAGTCATTGGCCCGGCCCATTGCCGCCACCGGCACCGCGATGCCGTTGCGGTCGATCCAGATTGTGGCGACGGGCGTCCCGCCGGTGGGGTTGCCGTTGTTCCAGTTGGTCCAATAGCGATGGCCTTTGAAATAGATGGGTGTTTCAGGTTGGCCGGTCGATCCGTAGCCGTCGGGCAACGCCTGGTCATCGGGGCCCGGGCGGTAGAAGACCGATTCGATCTGGTTGGTGCCCTTTTCCCAGTCGAGCTTGAACTGCATGGCATGGATGTAGAAGAGGGTTTTGTCTTTCGGATCGAGGGTGCCGCCGCCGCCGTACTCGCTGGGACCGTAGAACGCCTTCACGAGCTGGCCGTCGAGCGTCCAGACGCTTACACGCTTGGGCTGATAATCGGATTCGGTGACCCAGAGATGATCGTCGCTGTCGATGGTGAGCCCGTTGGGGTTGTTCATGTGGAGCGTGTCGTACGGCCCGGCCTTGGGCTCGCCGGCGTGGCCGATGGCGTGGAGGGGCTTGCCGGCGGCATCGAAAACTTTGACCTGATGGCTTTTGCCACGGTCGCTGATGTAGAAATCGCCTTTGGCATCGAGGGTGATGTGCTGCGGGTCTTCGAGGGCTTCGATGAGGACTTCGGGATTACCCAGGTGAGCAAAGTCTTTCAACGCGGCAGCGGGGTAGCGGAGGAGGCGTTTGCCGGAGAGGACGAGGAGGCGGCCTTCGGCGTCGAAGGCGAGGCCGCGTGGGTCTTCCATTTCGGCTGCGCCGAGGACTTTGCCGGCGCGGCCGTCGACGAAAAGTAGGGATTTCTTTTTCGGCAGGCTGCAGACGAGGAGCTGGTTGTTGACGGCGAGGCCGCTGAGCGCGCCTTCTTCCTTGTTGGCGAAGCTGTACTTGGCGACGTTTTTGTCGCCGCTTTTGGTGAGTGCGGTGAGGCGGAGTTCAGTTTCCCATGCCGAGCCAACGTAGGCGTAGGTGTTGGCATCGGCGTCTTTGGAGGCGTCGCGGGCGAGGTGTTGAGCGCCGGTCCAATTGCCGCCGACCCAGCCTCGGCCGCCGATTTTCTTGCCGCTGAGTTCGACCCAGGCGAGGCCGTGGCCGCCTTCGGCGACGTAGCTGCCGAGATAGACCATCGGCTTGTTGGCAGGCGACTGCGACGCGGGGACGAAGACGGCGCTGCAGGGGGGCGTGTGGTTTGTCAGCCAGCAGCCGGTGGAGTCGGCGGTTTCCCAGGCGGGGTAGCCGCTGTTGTAGATGGAGAACTCGAAGCGGAGGTCGATGCCCTTTCGGGTGAGGCCGTGCACGTGGTATTCACCGGGCGCGACGAATTTTCCGGGGATGTGGAAGAGGCCGTGATGGGCGGCTTCGGGATCGCGGCCCAGATCGTCCTGGCCGTCCCACCAGACGGTGTTGTCGCCGGCGGGGAACAGCTTTTCGCTGACGAGGTTGCGGACGCGCTGGCCGTCGGCGCGGTCGATTACCAGCGTGACGGTGCCGGGTTCGGCGAGCTTGAAGTGGATGGCGATGGGCGGATGGCTGTCGGCGGTGGGGGAGAGGGGTGGGACGACGGAGACAAGCTCCGCTTTTTCGAGGAGCGTGAACGCCTGGAGCTCGCCCAGCCAGATGCGTTTGCCGTTTTTCGTGTTGCCCTTGAGATGGGGATGGCCTTCGGTGGAGACTTTGGTGACGCGGAGACGGAGGGCGCGGGTTTTGATGGGTTTGCCGAAGTCGATCCAGTTGACGCCGAGGCCGCGCGGATACTGATTTTCAAGGCCTTCGAAGGACTTGGCGGTTTGCCAGTCTTTGTCGGCGGCCTGTTTGGGTTGTTCCGTGGCGGGGCCGGTGAAGCTCTGGATTTCGCCGGCGGAGAAGCCGGCCCAGAGGGCGTTGATGCCGGTGAGGGTGACGTCGTTTGGCCAGACGAGGGTGATGTATTCTGGATGCTCTGGGGAGACTGCCTGCTCAGCGCCGTCCTTGCCATTTTCCCACGCGGCCCAGGTGATGTCGTCGGAGTTGTTGTTGATGCGGTCGGCCTTGTCGGCATTGGAAGTCGTGTTGACGATTGCGAACGGAGCGAGATTGGCGACGCGCGGGGCGAGGATGTAGGCGCTGCCCAACCAGCCGTGATATTCGCGGTCGGTGAGCTCGGCGGTGTGGGTGAAGCGGAGGGCGCGGGTGGTTGTGCTTTCGGGAAGCACCCAAACGGCGTAGTCGGGCTGGCGGGCTTCGCCTGTGCTGATCTGCCGATCGACGAGGCGCGTGGCCGGGATCCACTGGGTGTCGTCGTCGATCTTGCCGGGATAGGCGGCGGTGGATTTGAGGACACTAAGCTGGCCGCCGGCACGGGCGAGTACGGAGCCGACGGGGACGGCGCGGGTGAAGGCGATGCGGAGGTGGCGGACGCCGGGCTTTTTGCCTTCGCCGAACTTGACGCCGTCCCAGCTGGGTTCGGATTTGGTGGTCCAGAGGATGTGCTTGGCGCCGTCCTGGACTTTGAAGGGTTGTTCTTCGCCGTCGGTCCACTGGGTGAAAGCGGCGGGGTCGATGTCTTCGGGGGTGATGGTCTGATGGGCAAAGCCGTCGGCCGGGGCTTGGAAGGGTCCGGCGGTGACTAGTTGGGAAACGAAAAGAATGAGGCCGGTGATGAACGCTGTATTGATTCGCATGGTCGGTTTCCTGGAGTGTTCAGGCTTTGGAATACGCGCGTTGAACGCGTTTTGATTTGGGCAAATGTAGCGTCGACAGTGCGCAAAATCGCGTTGCGTGTCGGTTTTGGGTGGTCGGTTTTTCTTAAGTCGTGAAGTGGCCAATCGTTCCGTTGAATCGACCATGGCGCCGGGTGTGAAAAAACCGACACATAACCGACACACAACAAGCACGTAACCGACACATAACCGACCATAAACCGACGCATAACCAGCACACAACCGGACCATAACCGACGCACAAACGACCGCGCTTGAGAGCACGGATTTTTCCATGCAAACTGCGAATTTCTGGACCGGGAAGTGCAGTGTTGTTGCGGGCTCTGGGAGCGATGATTGTGAAATCGTAGCCAGTTCCTTCAGTCGCTGTCGCTCCATCAGGATGACGTTTGCGCATGGTGATGATGTGGATGGCATCTTTGCTCCCCTTGCTGAAGTTCGCAATGCTGGAGCTTAAGCTTGATGTTGTATATTGTCAATATAAATGTTTGGCTATACCTAACATTTTTCACCTGCCATTATCCGTCGACATAGACCGTCTTCACCTGGGAGAAGAAGTCGATGGCGGCGGTGCCCATTTCGCGGTAGCCGCTGGTGGAGTTTTTCAGGCCGCCGAAGGGGACTTGGAGTTCGAGGCCGGCGGTGGGGTTGTTTACGTGGATGACGCCGGCTTCGATGCGGCGGGTGAATTCCATGCTGGTTTTCAGGTTGGTGGTGGAGATGCCGGCGGAGAGGCCGAACTCTACGCCGTTGGCTATGGTGATGGCTTCGTTCAGATCCTTGGCGCGGATGACTGCGAGGACGGGGCCGAAGATTTCTTCCTGGGCGATGCGCATGGTGGGCTTCACTTCGGTGAAGAGGGCGGGGGAGACGTACCAGCCTTCGCTGAATGGGGCGTCGGTGAGGCGATGGCCGCCGGCGAGGAGTTTTGCGCCTTCCTGTTGGCCGATGGCGACGTACTCGAGGGTCTTTTTCATCTGGGTTTCGTCGAGGAGGGGGCAGAGCTGGGTTTGCGGGTCCATGGTGTCGCCGGCCTTGAAGGCGGCGATACGGGCTTTGAGTTTTTCGACGAAGGCGTCGTGGACTTTGTCGATGACGATGGCGCGGCTGGCGGCCGTGCATTTGTGGCCGGCGGCAGAGAATGCGCCGTAGACGACGTCGGCGGCGGCGCGATCGAGATCGGCGTCGTCCATGACAATGTGGGGATTTTTGCCGCCCATTTCGAGGCCGATGCGGACGAGGCGCGGGCCGGCCTGTTGCATGATTTTTTTGCCGACTTCCACCGAGCCGGTGAAGGAGATGCAGCGGATGCGGGCGTCGTTGACGAGGGCCGCGCCGACTTCGCCGCCGCCGGTGACGAGATTGAAGACGCCTTTGGGGAGGCCTGCCTCTTCGAGGATTTCGGCGAAGAGGCAGGCAGAGGCCGGGGCCTGCTCGGCGGGTTTTAAGACGATGGTGTTGCCGCAGATGAGGGCGGGGGCGGCCTTCCAGATGGGGATGGCGATGGGGAAATTCCACGGGGTGATCAATGCGATGGGGCCGAGGGGGGAACGCGTGGTGTAGAGGAAGCGGTTGGGAACGGTGGAGGGGACGGTTTGGCCGGTGAGGAGGGAGGCCTGGCCCGCGTAAAAGTCGAGAAGTGCGATGGCGCGATCGGTTTCGCCGCGGGCTTCGGTGATGGGTTTGCCTTCCTCGCGGGTGAGCTGGTTGGCGGCCTCGTCGCGGCGGCGGCGGAGAATGCCGGCGGCCTTGGCGAGGTACATGCCGCGCATGGGGGCGGGGATGGTGGACCAGTTTTCGAAGGCCTTGGCGGCCGCGTCGACGGCGCTGGTGACGTCGGCGAGCTGGGAGGCCTGGAACTCGGCGACGAGCTCGCTGCTCTTGGCGGGGTTGTGGACTTTGAAGGTTTTGTTGGAGGCGGAGGCGAGCCATTGGCCGGCGATGAAGTTGGTATAGGTTTTCATTTTTGAGTTCCTGGTTCTTGGTTGTTTCTACTTGGATCGGTTGATCGCTGCGGCGATTTTGGCGGTTATGGATCTTGGCGCGACGCGTACGATCTGGGTGCTGATTTTGTTGAGAAGGCCTGGGACTACGATGCGTTTGCGGCGTTGCAGGCCTATGTATCCGGCTTTGGCTACGCTGGCGGCGTCGGCGATGCGGAGGAATTTTCCTTTGAAGAGGGCGGAGTCGCCGATGCCGGCGCGGTCCTGGAACTGGGTGCGGGTCGGGCCGGGGCAGAGGGCGCTGACGTGGACGTTGGTGAGTCGGAGTTCTTCGGCGAGGGCCTCGGTGAAGGAGAGGACGAAGGCCTTTGAGGCATAGTAGACGGCCATGTAGGGGCCGGGCTGGAAGGCGGCGGTGGAGGAGATGTTGAGGAGGCCGCCGGTGTTGCGCTGGATCATGGCGGGGAGGAGGAGTCGGGTGAGGTGGACGAGGGAGATGATGTTGACCTGGAGCATGTCGAGCTGGGCATCGGTGTTGATCTTGACGAACGGGCCGGCCGCGCCGAAGCCGGCGTTGTTCACGAGGGTGTCGATGACGAGATCGCGATTCTGGAGATCGGCGGCGAGTTCTGTAACGGCGGCGGGGGAGGAAAGGTCTTTCGCGATGGGCGTGGCGGTAATGCTGAATTGACGGTGCAAGTCGTCGGCGGCGGTTTGAAGTTTGGCGGCGTTGCGGGCGACTAGGACGAGGTTGTGGCCGTCGGCGGCGAAGAGTTTGGCCAACTCATAGCCGATGCCGGTGGAGGCTCCGGTGATGAGTGTGGTTTTGGGCATGGGTGGATCGTCGGAGGCCATTGTGCGGCGGGATTGTAGCGGTGATGGCCGGTGGACAGTAGACTGTCAGCGAGCGAGAGTAAAAACACGGTGGGACTCCAGCCGGGAGGACGTATGCAGGCGGTCGTGATCCATTTCATGGCGGCGATGTTGCTGTGCGCGGGGTGCATGGCATCGAAAAATCCTGTCTATCGGGAGCAGGATGTGACGTTTGAGCCTTCACTCGTTGGAAAGTGGATTGAAATCAAATCGAAAGACAACGCACTGCGCAGGAATGACAACAAGCCGGTTTCTGTGGCGCGGCTGGAGGATCGGCCGTGTTATGCGTTGGAGGGGCTGGGATCTGGAAAAGAAGTGTTGGTCGGCCGCCTTTTTTCACTGGGTGATCATTATCTATTGGATGTGACGGAGGCTGAGCCGGTCCATCGGCACGTATTTTTCCAGGTCATGATCCTCGGCGATCAGATCTGCCTGGCCATATCGGATCAAAACTGGGCGACGCGCTTCTTTCACGATCACCCTGATGCGCTGGCACACGAAGCGGGGAAAGATTCGATGACCCTGATCGCGCCGACCGATGAGGTGCGGAAGTTTTTGCTGGCGCACTTTGAGGAGGCGTTCC